>NZ_JAALED010000068.1:0-4366 GCF_014145155.1 Dietzia sp. B19
GCGGTGCTCGTGGCGGACGCGGTGGCCGCGGCGGACGCGGTGGCCGCGGTGGCCGCGGCACCAGGGGTGTCGCTCGGGTCGGAGCTGCTCGCAGAGTCGGTCTGGTGGGCCACCCAAGCGATTCTACAAGGAAGTTGCGCAATCTACTTGCGAGACCGAGACCAAGACCGAGACCGAAACCCAGGCCAAGGCCGCGACCGAGCCCGAGGCCCAGGCCGCCACCGAGCCACGCGTCGTCGACTGCGTCATACCCGGCGCACCCCAACGAGAAGAGCGTTCCGAGCACCTGCTTCTCGGCGGATGTGTTCGGAACGCTCTTCCCGATGAAGGGGGGCGCAGGCCAGCGCGACCCGGCAGGACGCGCGTAGCCGCGGGGGTCGTCGACTCAGTACGTCCCGCAGTTGACCGGGGCCGGCAGGCCGTCGATCCGGTCGGCCAGGTACTGCACCGTCCCTCCGAGGCCGGAGAGCATCGGCACCGCGTGATTGATGACCAGCCCGGTGGCCACCGGCGGGGTGTGGTCGATCACCATCTCGACGGCCGCACCCTGCGCGCACCAGTCGCGGCCGAGTCGCTGTGACTGGTGACCGGGCACCACGTCGTCGTTCACGGGGGACAGGATCCGCACCGGCGTGGTGGGCGACAGGCGGCCGATGCGTTGGCGCTCCAGGTAGTCCATGATGGCCGGATCCTGCCTGGCGATCTCCCCGGCGGACTGGCCGGACCGCGTGAAGTTGTTGGTGCGCTGCTGGAAGAACTGGATGGCGGTCTCGCCGATGCACTGGTCGGAGGTGGCGGCGAGCATCGCCCGGCCGTGGTCGTTGAGATAGGCGTCGAGGAGCGGGTCCATCTCCGGGTAGGCGTCGACCAGACTGTTGAGCGAGTACCCGATCACGCCGGCGATCGCCGACCCGTCTGCCCTCTCGAGAGTGGCCAGGAGGTCGGCGGGCGGCGATCCGGCGGCGGTGCCGACGAGGTTCACCTCGGCCGCGTACCGCGGATGCAGTTCGGCGGCTGCGGCCACAGCGCCGCCGCCCTGCGAGTACCCGGAGAACACGGTGCGCGGCGAGGGTCCGATGTCCGCACCAGGGATCCGCGGCGCGGCACGGGCGATGTCCAACACGGCACGGGCCGAGGACTCGCGGTGGACGTACGGGTGGATGCCGGGCGTGCCCAGCCCCTCGTAGTCGGTCATCGCGACCGCGTAGCCGCGGGCCAGCAACGCGTAGGCCTGGATGAGTTCGTAGCCGAAGCCCACGCCGGGCGGGTCCGTGCGGACGGTGGCCAGGTTCTGGAAGGTCTTCGACGGCGCGCAGTGGTCGGCCTGACCCTGGGTGCCCGGTGCGAGCACTGCGAGCGGCCGCGTCCCCGGGCCGGTCCACGGCGCGCGGGGCTGGAGGTACGTCCCCGTCACGGCGATTGGCTGGTTTCTCGACCCCGCGGAGGTGTACATGATGCGCTGGGCATCGGTCGAGATCGGGCCCGCGCCGTCCGAGACGAACTCCGCCCCGGGGATCGGTGGGATGGCGCCGGCGAGTGGGAACGACTCGGTCTTGACGAGTGCTCCCGCGCCTGCGGGCAGCTGGGCGGGCGGTTGATAGAACGCGGGAGCAGGGTCGTTGGACGAGCCCTGGGCTGCGGCGACCGGGGCGAGCGCGGCCCCGCCCCCGATGGTGGTCGCCAGAGCGGTGGCGAGTGCGGCAGCGCGCAGCGCGGTTCGACGAAGTAACACGGTCCCCCGGACTTAATGTGTCGTGAATCACTGATGAGCGGAGTCTAAGTCGCCGCCCTCCCGCGTGGGTCGGGCACCCTCCCGGAGCTACCGTCGTAGCCATGACCGAGCACCCGCCCGCCACGCCCGACACCACTGACCATGAGCCCGGATGGGCGGAGGTCGACGCATTCCTCGACGAGGCGATGGGGCTCGAGGACCAGGTGTTGCGGGATGTGCGTGAGGCCACCGCGGCGGCGGACCTGCCCCCGATCGAGGTCTCCGCCGCCCAGGCGCGGTTCCTCGCGCTGCTCTGCCGGATGATCGGCGCGCGCCGCGTCCTGGAGTTCGGGACTCTCGGCGGGTACAGCGCGGCCAGCGTCGCCCGCGCCCTGGGGGACGACGGCGAGGTGGTCACTTTGGAGATCGACCCGCGGCATGCCGAGGTGGCGCGCGCAAACTTCAGACGGGCCGGGGTGGCCGATCGCGTGGAGGTACTCGTGGGCCCGGCCTCGGAGTCGGCGCGGGCGCTGATCGACACGGGTACCGAGCCGTTCGACATGGTGTCCATCGACGCCGACAAGCCCGGCAATCCGGGCTACGTCGAGCTCGCGTTGCAGTTGACCCGCCCGGGCAGCGTGATCGTAGTGGACAACGTCGTGCGCCACGGCGCGGTCGCGGACGCGGGCTCCGACGATCCCGGGGTGCTCGGCAGCCGCGAGGTGCTGACGCTGCTCGGCGGTCATCCGCGACTGGACGCGACCGCCCTGCAGACGGTGGGCGCCAAGGGCTGGGATGGCTTCGCGGTGGCTCGCGTCCGCTGAAGTCGGCGTTGCGGGCCGCAGGTCAGCCGGTGCGCAACCGGCCCGCCGCCTTGTGTCGTTCCAGCTCGGTCATGCCGCCCCAGACGCCGTAGAGCTCCCGCTCCTCGATGGCGTACCGACGGCACTGGTCGAGCACCGGGCACTGCCGGCAGAGCTGCTTGGCGAGTTCCTCGTTCTTCCGCCTCGTGCCCTTGAGGTCGTGGTCGTCGTTGTAGAACAGGTCCTGGTGGCCGACGCAGTTGCCGCGGTCAGCCCATGCCCATCGATCGTCCACTGCGGTCGAGGCGGCCTCAGCCAAATGATCATCCCACTTCCCGGGTCGGCGACGAGTCGAAAGACCGTGCGCGGAACAACGTCCCATCATCCGTTGTATGAAAGCGGGCGGACTACACCCCCAGGGGTGTGATCGCCGTATCGGGGCATCCGAGGGTTCGTTGCTAAGGTCTGTCCATGCCGGTCAGGGTGACTGTGATCAACGACTACCTCGTCGTCGTAGCCGGGGTGAACGCCATACTCTCGGAGTACGCCGACCGCATCGAGGTCGTGGAGAAGCGCACGGTCTCCAAGGGGGCGGCTCCGGTGGACGTGGCCCTGTACGACACGTTCGCCGCGCCGGTGGGAAAGCACGCCCGCCTGGCTGCGCTATGTCAGGACCCGTCGATCGCTGCGGTCGCGGTCTACTCCTTCGCCGCTGACCGCGCTGCTGTCGAGGACAGTCTGGCGTTGGGGGCGAACGGTTTCCTCTCCAAGTCCCTGTCCGCTCCGGAGCTGGTCCGGGGGATTGAGGAGATCGCGGCGGGTCGCATCGTGACGATGGTGGGGCCGGGGTTGTCCGCCACGGGGGCCAACGACTGGCCCGCCAAGGAGGCCGGCCTCTCCGCCCGCGAAGCCGAGATGGTGGGCCTGATCGTGCAGGGTATGTCGAATCATGACATCGCCGACCGGTGCTACCTGTCGGCGAACACGGTCAAGACCTACATCCGTGCCGCCTACCGGAAAATGGGTGTGACCACGCGTGCCCAGGCGGTGGCCTGGGGGATCGAACACGGCCTGAAGCCCGACCGCCAGGCCTGAGCCGCGGGCGTCCCGGGGTTCGGGGCGTCGCGGGCCTTGAAATAGGTACCCTAGGGGGGTACCGTATCTCGCATGGCCGAGCACGGATACACCCCGAACAAGGACGACCACCTCAAGCGGCTGCGCCGCATCGAGGGTCAGGCCCGCGGTCTGCAGAAGATGGTCGAGGAGGACAAGTACTGCATCGACATCCTCACGCAGGTCTCCGCCATGACCCGGGCGCTGCAGTCGCTCTCGCTCAACCTGCTCGAGGAGCACCTGGGCCACTGCGTGGCCGGCGCGATCGAGCACGGTGGCCCGGAGGCGCAGGCCAAGCTCGCCGAGGCCAATGCGGCCATCGCGCGCCTGGTCAAGTCGTAGTCCGCTCCACCGAGCCGCCCTCCACCCGTCTGCCACCACCAGAGGAGAACCCCATGTCTGTCACGTCCCGATTCACCGTCTCCGGAATGACCTGCGGCCACTGCGTCGCCTCCGTGAAGGAGGAGGTCTCGGAGATCCCCGGCGTCACCGATGTGGAGGTCGACCTGGAGTCGGGCCGCCTCGTCGTCGTCGCCCCCGATCCCGTCGACCCCGCCCTCGTCCGCGCCGCCGTGGACGAGGCCGGGTACACACTCCACGACGCGGAATGAGGGAGGACGCCATGACAGGCACCGATATCGCCGGCGGACCGGCGACCACCGTCGTCGACCTCCAGATCGAGGGCATGACCTGCGCCTCGTGCGCCAACCGGATCGAGCGCAAGCTCAACAAGCTCGAC
>NZ_JAALED010000006.1:0-17558 GCF_014145155.1 Dietzia sp. B19
CCCCGGGGGCCTCGCTGATGGCCTGCAGGGTGGTCAGGAGGTTCGTGTCGTTGGCGGTCGCGAGCTGTCCGGCGAGGGTGGCGGCCGTCGCGGTCGGCGCGAGGAGCGCACCGCAGGCATCCGCGTCAAGGAATCCTCCGTCAAGCGTGAAGGTCACGGTCACGGTGTTGCCATCGACGGACGAGTCGGCCGTGGTCGCGGCCGCGACGCCGGCGCCGGCGATGGTCAGTGCGGTGGCCGCGCCGAGGGCGGCGGCGGTGCGGAGAGCAGTACGGGACATGAGGGGTTCCTCCGGAGGGGATGGGACGGGCCGAGCCCGCCTGATATGTGAACTGTCTAAGGATAAGCCAAGAGTTCGCCATACGTGGTGATTATCGAATACGAACGCCCCCACCCGTTGTGAGCACAGGGTGGGGGCGTTCGGGGGGAGGTGCTTCAGCGGAGCTCGCGGAGGGCGTCCAGCCGTTCGTGAGCCTGGGTCATGATCCGTTGGATCAGTTCGTCGCAGCTCGGCAGGTCGTCGATCATGCCCACGACCTGTCCGGAGGCGAGGACTCCGGCCTCGGTGTTGCCCTCGACCAGCCCGGCCTTGAGCAGCATCGGGGTGTTGGCGGCCATGACGATCTGCTGCCACGTCCGGTCGGACGCCTTCTTCATGTTGAGGCCGTCCTTGGCCAGCTGTTGCCACTTCATGCCGGTCATGGACTTGAACTTATTGGCGTTCTGGACGGCGGCGGCCATGCCCTTGAGGGGGCTGCCCGATTCGAGGGCGTTGACCAGGCCGGTGCGCAGGACGCGGTGGGGCATGCCGTCGACACGGGTGGAGACGACGGTGTCCTGGAGCCCGCGCTCGAGGTACTGCTTCTTCACCGCGTCGGGCACCCGGGAGTCGCTGGTGAGCAGGAAGCGGGTGCCCATCGCGACGCCCGCGGCGCCGTAGGACAGCGCCGCGACCAGTCCGCGGCCGTCGAAGAAACCGCCGCCCGCGACCACGGGGATCGAGGTGTTTCCCGCGCCACCGAGGGCGTCGATGACACTGGGGAGGAGCAGGGTGGTGGCGACCTGGCCGGTATGGCCACCGCCCTCACCGCCCTGGACGATCACCGCGTCGGCGCCCCAGGAGGCCACCTTGACGGCGTGCTTGGCCGCACCGATGGAGGGGACGACGACGAGGCCGTTCTCCTTCAGCCGGGCGATCAACTCCGGCTTGGGCGCGAGGGCGAACGACGCGACCTTCACCCCGTGGCGGATCATCAGCTCGCACCGCTCGGCGGCGTCCTCGGCGTCGGCCCGGAGGTTGATGCCGAAGGGCTTGGAGGTGAGCTTCTTGGTCCGCACGATGGCGTCCTCGAGCTCGGCGTAGGTCATGGTGGCCGAGGCGATGATCCCCAGTCCGCCGGCGTTGGCCGTGGCCGCCGTCAGCTCGGGTCCGGAGACCCAGCCCATGCCCGTCTGGACGATCGGGTACTCGACACCGACGAGCTCGGTGAAGGCCGTGGACAGTGTCGGGGCGCTCATGCGGCCGGCACCTCGCGGTCGCGGAACCCGCGCGGATCCAGCACCTCGCGGATGATGCGCAGCTCCTCGTCCGAGGGGTCGCGGGTGACCGCGGCGTCGGCCAGGCCCTCGATCTCGAAGCCCGTGTTCTCGGCGACCTCATCAGCGGTGACGCCGGGGTGCAGGCTGACCGCACGCATGCTGCGGTCGGCGCCGCCGAAGTCGAACACGCCCAGGTTGGAGACCACCCGGTGGATGTGGTGGTAGCGGAACGCGGGGTCACCCTCGGTGTAGCGGTCATAACCGACGCCGCAGACGACGTCGACCTTCGCCGTGAAGACCCGGGAGGAGTGCTTGCCCACCCAGTAGCTGGTGGCGTGGTTGATCGAGTTGCCGGGCGCCCCGCGCAGGCCGAACATCTGGCGGGTGGGCTTCTGAACGTCGTCACCGAACGCGGAGAGGTTCTGGTTGCCGAAGCGGTCGATCTGGTTGGCGCCCATCACCACGTGGCGGGTGCCGGCCTGCAGGACGTCGAACACGCGGGGGAACGGGATGTATCCCTCGAAGTCGATGGTCTTGCCCAGCGGCGGGGTTTGGCCGAGGAATCGGTACTCGCCGTCGGTGATGAGCAGGTCCGGCTCGGTGGTGAGCCGGGCCAGACGCGCGCCGATGGTGGCCATCGGGGTCATCGGCGAGGCGAAGATCTCACCGGCGCCGGCGAAGATCTCCGCGCAGGCGACAGCGCAGTACTCGGCCCTGCTGATGGACTGAGTGGTAGCGGTCTCGGTGGTGACGTCGGACATCACTTGGCTCCCTTCTGGGCGGCCTTCTCGGCAGCGACCTTCTCCGCGAACGCGGTGACGGCCTTCTGGTAGTCCTCCTCGGACCCGGACAGGAACTCGTCGACGAACGACTTCCAGGAATCCTCATCCTTGGCTGAGGTGGCGTAGTGCTTCTGGAACGCCTCGTCGCGGCCGTAGTTACCCGCGAACGTGAAGTGGGCGCCGTTCGGGGCCTCGGAGACGGTGTCGACGAACATGCGGCTGAGCAGCATGCGTTGCGGGCCGACCTCGTTCATCAGGGCGTCCGCGGAATCGACGATCTCGTCGGTCTCGAGCAGGACGGTGTCCGCGGCCATGGCGTAGAGATCGTCGAAGTACCCGTCGGCGCCGGTGAACGCGGCGTTGCCGTGCTTGTCCGCCTTGTCCAGGTGGATCAGCGCGGCATCCATGCGTAGGGCGGGCATCGCGACCAGGGTCTCGGTCTTGCCGTCGACCTGGTACGGCGAGTCGACGGTCTTGAGCTCGTCGCCCCAGAACCGGAAGACGTCCGAGCCGAGGCCGGCGCGGGTCGGCAGGAACGGCAGGCGCTGCGCGGCGGCGGTGAGGCCCGCGCGCACCATGCCCTCGTCCATCTCGCGGGAGATGATCGACCCCTCGGTGCGGCGCGTGGCGAACCACGGGTCGTAGAACGGGGCGGAGTCCAGGGTGACGAAGCCGTAGTAGGCCTTGGAGACCTTGCCGGCCGAGCACAGCAGGCCGAGGTCCGGGCCGCCGTAGGTGATGACGGTGAGGTCGGTGAGGTCCTCGCGGCGGAGGATCGCGCGTACCAGGGCCATCGGCTTGCGTCGGGAACCCCAGCCGCCTATGCCGATCGTCATGCCGCTGGAGAGGCGTGAGACGGCCTCGTCCAGGCTGGAGCGCTTGTCGCGCGGGGTGGGGGTGCTGCTCACTTGTTCTCGCCCGTCCTCTCGGATCGCTTGTCTCGTTTGTCCAGATTCAGGCCCGTCTTGACGAACTCGTCGCGGTGCTCGTCTGCCACGCCGGCGAGGTTGAGTTCGAACGTGAAACCCTGCTCCATCCGGTAGGAGGACTTCACGTCAATGGGATCGATGTGGTTGATGGCTTCCTTGGCCGCCCGGATGACCCGCGTGTCCTTGGCCGCGATGGTCTCGGCGAGGTCGCGTGCCGCGGCGACCAGCTGGTCGCGGGGGACCACGTTGTAGACGGTGCCCCACGAGTGGAGCTGCTGCGCCGTGACGTTGCGCGAGGTGAAGTACAGGGTGCGCATCATGTGCGGCGGCACCATGCGCGCCAGGTGCGTGGCCGCGCCGAGCGCCCCACGGTCCACCTCGGGCAGGCCGAACACCGCGTCGTCCGAGGCGACGATGCAGTCGGCGTTGCCCACCAGTCCGATGCCGCCGCCCACGCAGAAGCCGTTCACCGCGGCGATCACGGGGACCGCGCACTCGTACACGGCGTTGAAGGCCACGTAGCAGCCGCGGTTGGCGGCCAGCAGGTGGTCGAAGCCCTCGAAGTCCTGCATCTCCTTGATGTCGACGCCCGCGTTGAATCCCCGGCCCTCGGCCCGGAGGATCACGACGTGTACCTCGGGGTCCCGGCCGGCGGCGAGGATCTGTTCGCCGAGTTCGAACCAGCCCGCGGACGGGATGGCGTTGACGGGGGGATAGTCGACGGTGACGGTCGCGATACCGTCTGCGCCCTTGTCGACGCTGATGCCCATGGTGCTCCCTTCGCACGCCACCGTCCGCTCGTCTCGGAACGGTCCGGTGACTAACCAAACGCTTGCTTGGTAGGCTAGCACGCATGACGAACATCGATCTTGGTCTGGCGGGCAAGGTAGTCCTCGTTACCGGAGGGGTCCGGGGCGTGGGCGCCGGAATCAGTCGCGTCTTCAGAGATGCCGGCGCCGTCGTCGTCACCTGTGCGCGGCGACCCGCGGACGACGGTTCCGATGTCGCGGACCTCGAGTTCCACTCCGCCGACCTCCGGGACCCGGAGGCGGTGCGCGCGATGGTCGACGAGATCGTCGCCAAGCACGGCCGCCTCGACGTGGTGGTCAACAACGCCGGCGGCGCCCCGTTCGCCCTCGCCGCCGACGCCAGCGCCAACTTCCACTCCAAGATCGTCGCCCTCAACCTGCTGTCCGCACTCACCGTCGCGCAGGAGGCCCACCGGGTCATGTCCGCCGATGGGCCCGACGGCCAGATCGGCGGCGCGATCGTCAACATCTCCTCCGTCTCCGGCCACCGGCCCTCGCCCGGCACCGCCTCCTACGGCGCCGCCAAGGCCGGCATCGACTCGCTCACCCAGTCGCTCGCCGTCGAGTGGGCCCCGGCCGTGCGCGTGAACTCCGTCGTGGTGGGGCCGGTCAAGACCGAACAGGCCGAATTGCACTACGGCGACGCCGACGGGGTGGCCGCCGTCGACGCCACCATCCCCATGGGGCGCATGGCCGAGCCCGCCGACGTGGGCCGCGCCGCCGCGTTCCTCGCCTCGCCGCTCGCCGCGTACATCACCGGCGCGGAGCTGCTCGTCCACGGCGGCGGCGAGAAGCCCGCGTTCCTTTCGGCATCCACCGCCGAGAACAAGCACTGAGCCCGACCGGGCATCACACACCTCAACCGACTCTGCGTACCTGCACTGGTCTTGCGCACCCGCACTGTCACCACGATCAAGGAGTAATCAATGGGAATCTGCGACGGACGCGTCGTCATCGTCACCGGCGCCGGCCGCGGCATCGGCCGTGAGCACGCCCTGGCCTTTGCCGCCGAGGGTGCCAAGGTCGTCGTCAACGACCTCGGCGCCGGCATCGACGGCCAGGACGTGGGGGAGCACCCCGCCGAGCAGGTCGTCGCCGAGATCAAGGCCGCCGGCGGTGAGGCCGTGATCAACGGCAACGACATCTCCTCGTGGGACGGCGCGCGCGAGCTCATCCAGCAGGCCATCGACACCTTCGGCGGCCTCGACGTGCTGGTCAACAACGCGGGCTTCCTGCGCGACAAGATGCTCGTCGGCATGTCCGAGGAGGAGTGGGACAAGGTCACCACCGTGCACCTCAAGGGCCACTACGCCCCGCTTCGTCACGCCGCCGAGTACTGGCGCGCCGAGTCCAAGGCCGGCCGCCCGCGCACCGCTCGCGTCATCAACACCTCCTCGGGTGCCGGACTGTTCGGCTCGGTCGGCCAGGGCAATTACGCCACCGCCAAGGCCGGAATCGCCCTGCTGACCATCCAGACCGCCGCCGAGATGAAGGGATACGGCGTGACCGCCAACGCGATCGCGCCGTCGGCCCGCACCCGCATGACCACCTCGGCCGGCGAGGCCATGGCCGCGCAGATGGCCGCCCCCGAGGACGGCTCGTTCGACGTGATGGACCCGGCAAACGTCTCGCCGCTCGTGGTGTGGCTGGGCTCCGAGGAGTCCGGCGACGTCTCCGGGCGCGTGTTCGAGGTCGAGGGCGGCAAGGTCACCCTGTGCGACGGTTGGCAGCGCGCCGCGTCGCAGGACAAGGGCGCCAAGTGGGACCCGGCCGAGCTCGGCTCCGTGGTCCCGCGTCTGCTGTCCGAGTCGCCGGCCCCGGTCCCTGTCTACGGCGCCCGCTGAGGCGCCGGACCCGGACATAAGTAAACCCCGCACCTTCTTTCCGGGAAGGTGCGGGGTTTACTCGTCGCTTGTGCGCGACCTGATCAGATCAGGGGCGCGGGCAGTTCTGGGCGTCAACCGAGCCCAGTGCTGCGAGCTGGTCGATCTGCGCCTGCGGCAGGTCACACAGCGGGAAGCCCGGGACTGCGGGCAGCGGCGGAAGCTGCACGTTGGTGCCTGCGGCAGCGCCGACCGCGGCGCCACCGAGGGCGAGCGCGCCGCCCACCGACAGGATCGGCAGCAGGCCGCCGCCCACGCTCGACTCGACGCTGTCCGCGGTATCGAGCGAGGTCATCAGACCGGCGGTCGAGCCGATGTTGGTGGACATAACCGAGTTCTGGGAGCCGTTCGCCAGGGACGCCGTGCCGTTGTCCGAGCCGCTCTCCAGCGAACCGGTGAACGCGGTCAGCGAGCCGTTGACCCCGGTGAGCTCCTCCACGGAGCCGTTGATGGTGCCCGTGCTGTCACTGACCGACCCGGTGATCGTGTCGGAGCTCTGGCCGGTCGAGCCACCCTCGCCGGTGATCGAGCCGAGCAGACCGGTCTCCGGGCCGGCAACCGAGTTGGTCATGCCGCCGAGCGAGCCGGCGATCCCCTGGGTGAGCAGTCCGCCCGTGACCGAACCGAGCAGGCCATCCGTCGGATCGGTGACCGAACCCGCGACGTCGTCGATGGAGCCCGCGGTCTCGTTCGTGATGGCCTCGAGGGAGCCACCGTCTTCGATGGAGCCACCGAGGGCGGACGTGATGTCGCCGGCCGAGCCGCCGTCTCCGAGCGAGTCCGAGATGCCGACGCCGATGGTGTCGAGCGAGCCGCCGAGATTGCTGGTGATGTCGCCAGCCGAACCGCCGGTTTCAATAGAGCCTGCGGTGGCCTCGAGGACGCCCGAGAGGGAGCCGCCGGTATTGAGCAGGTCGCCGATGCCCCGGAGGACCGAAGTGAGCGAGCCGCCGCCCTCGATCGAACCGGTGAGGGACTCGGTGAAGTCGTCGAGCGAGCCACTGGCGCCGGTGAGCGAGCCTGTGACCTCTGAGATCGACCCCTCGACAACCCCCGGGGTGTCGGACAGGGAGCCGCCGGAGGTGAGGAGGCCACCGATGCCGCGGAGGACGGAGTTGAGGGAGCCGTCGGCCCCGTCGACCGAGCCCGTGATGGTCTCGATCGAGCCCTCGACGACGCCGGGCGTGTCGCCCAGGGAGCCGCCATTTTCGAGCAGATCGCCACTGCCCGCAGCGACGGCGGGGAGGGAACCGCTGGTGTCACCGAGAGAATCGGAGATCCCATTGGCGATGGTTCCGGCAGAACCGCCGATGTTGGCGGAACCGCCGGCCTGGGTAGAGCCCTGACCGATGCCCTCAGTGGAGCCGTCGGGGATGATGCTCTCGGGAATGAGATCAGCGGAGCCGGGGATGGTGAGTGTCGACGAGTCGGGGACCTCAGGCATATTCGAGCCGGTGAGGCCGCCAATGATGTCGGTAATGATATTCGCGTTGGCAACGCCGACAGCGCTGGACATGGCAAGGGCCGTCGTCGCGGCAAGCGCGGCGACCCTGGTGGTGTTCTTCATTAACGGGGGATCCTCTCGAATTCACTGGACAACTGTGTCACCTGACACATGAGAATCCCCTGAACGTGAACTTTTGTCAATCTAAATTATGGCAAGTGACCCAAGTCATAGTTTACGAGAGACACTGTGCCTGACGTGGGCAAAGTTGACCGGGCAACTAAACGCCTCTGACTGCGGTGTTAGGCGGGTTCGCATATCACTACCGGGATGACCCTGCTGGTGTTTGCCTGATACTCAGCAAAGTCCGCGTAGCGCTCGACCAGGCGTGGCCACAATTCCGCACGTTCGGTGGGCGAGGCCTCCCGAGCCGTCATGGATCTGACCCGGCGGCCCACCTGAACGGTGACCGCAGGCTCCGCCAGGATGTTGCGGTACCACTGGGGGTGCGACGGGAGCCCGCCCTGTGAGGCGACCAACAGAACGCGATCGCCCTCGGGCAGATGGAGCAACGGCACAGTTCTCGGCTGGCCCGACTTTCGCCCCGTCGTCGTCAACAAACACACCGGAACCGGCGCCCGCAGCGCCGATCCCACGCGCCAGTTCCCACCGACCCGACCGCCCGTGCGCTGATACAGCCACGTGTTGACCCGCGACATGACCTTGATGACGCCGACGACCCACGGCGCGCCACGCCGTGGGTCGTCGATGCCGGTCTCGGGGCGGGATGCGCCCTCCGACGGTTGGCTGTCCGTCACCGCGTGCTCGTCACTTGCCGCTGGGCAGCGGTGCGCGGACGATCACGTGCTTGCCCGGGAAGAACGCGGCGAGCTCGCGACGGCTCTCCTTGAGTGAGAGGAAGCCGTAGCCCTTCTTGCGCTCCTCGGGGTGGATCCAGATCGCCACGTCGACGTCGCCGTCGTTGATCTGCTCGCCGAACACCAGGCCGACGGCGGTGCCGCGCGCGGTGTCCATGGCGACGAACCACATCGCCGACTCCGACTCGATGCGGCTCAGCCCGTCGCGACGCTCCTGCTCGGTGCGGCTCTCGTCCCACTCGCCGCCCGTCGCCGACGAGGCGTCGGTGGAGCGGGTGTGGTAGATCGACCGGTGGTCCTCGGAATCCCGGAACGGGTGCAACTCGAACCCGGCCGGCCCGGCCGAGACCGGGTGCTCCGTGGTGGCTCCGATAAACGACTCCAGCGGGGCGCGCAGAACCTCGCGCGCCTCGTCCGCGGACACGGCCAGAAGGTGGGACACCGCCTGGACCGCGTCCTCGGTGCCGTTGGCCGAGGCGATGGCCGCGAAGACTTCCGTCCGGCGCTCCGCCGCCGCTTCGATCACGTTGCTGCTCATGTCAGATCCTCTCGATGATGCTGGCCGAGGCCTGGGCGCCTCCCGCGCACATCGTGATGAGGGCGCGCTCGCCGTCCGTGCGCTCGAGCTCGTGCAGGGCGGTGGTGATGAGCCGCGACCCGGTACTGCCGACGGGGTGGCCGATCGCGATGGCGCCCCCGTTGACGTTGACCTTGTCCATGTCCGGACCATGCACCTGCGCCCAGCTTAGGAGCACGGAGGCGAACGCCTCGTTGCATTCGAACAGATCGAAGTCGGAGATCGACATGCCGGAGCGGTCGAGGACGCGCTGCGTGGCCTGGACCGGGCCATCGAGGTGGTATTCGGGCTCGCCGCCGACCAGTGCCTGGTGCGCGATGCGAGCGCGGGGCTTGAGGCCGTGCGCCTTGGCCACGTCCTCGTCCATGAGCAGGACCGCGGCCGAGCCGTCGGACATCTGGCTCGAGGTGCCGGCGGTGTGCAGGCCGCCCTCGAGGACCGGCTTGAGGCCGGCGAGCGCCTCGGCGGTGGTCTCCCGCAGGCCCTGATCGCGGGTGACGGTCACCGTCTCGCCGGTGTAGGTGCCGTCCTTGAGGCGCTCGGGGGCGTCGACGGCGAAGGTTTCCCGATCGAAGCGGCCCTCCTCCCACGCGCGCTTCGCATTGGCCTGCGAGCGGACGCCCAGCTCCTCGAGGTCGGCACGGCTGATGCTGCGGCGATTGGCGATGCGGTCGGCGGCGGTGAATTGGTCCGGGAGGTCGACGGCCCAGTCGTCCGGGCGCGGCATGCCGTTCTCTCCGTTACCCACGGCGGCGCGCAGCGAGAGCCAGCTCATCGACTCCACGCCACACGCGATACCGACGTCCATGGCGCCGGCGTGGATGAGGTTGGCGATGAAGTGGTTGGCCTGCTGCGCGGAGGAGCACTGGCAATCGATGGTCGTGCACGCGGTCTGCCACGGCAGTCCGGAGGCCAACCATGCTCCGCGCGTGACGTTGTTGCCCTGCGCGCCCGCCTGCGTCACGCAGCCGCCGACGACCTGCTCCACGAGGGAGGCGTCGATGCCGGCCCGGCGGATGACCTCTTTCTGGGAGGCGCCGAGCAGATGTGCGGGATGGAGGCCCGACAGTGCGCCGCGGGCCTTGCCGATCGGGGTTCGAACAGCCTCGACGATGACGGGATTGCCCATGAGTGTCCTTCCGGGAATCCGGCCGGAGGAAAGCCTGGCCGGGTGTGAACGTGTTCTAGTATGGTGCGTGGAACGTGTTCTAGATTACAGCCCGGGGGAGGGGAACGCAGTATCCCGGGACTGTGGGGGGCACCTGACGCAATCCGACGCGGCCAAGGAGTACCAAGTGCAGCCAGTCACCATTCCCGAGGGGTTCGACTTCACGGACCCGGAGCTCTACGAGAAGCGCCTCCCGCACCCGGAGTGGGAACACCTCCGGCGGACCGAACCGATCTGGTGGTGTGCGAACGAGCCCGGCGCCGATGGTTTTGACGACGACGGCTACTGGGTCGTCACCAAGCATGAGGACGTCAAGGAGATCTCCCGGCGCACGAACGAGGTCTTCTCGACCTGGGAGAACACCGCCATCCCGCGCTTCGCGCCGGGCACGGAGCGCGAGATCGTCGAGCTGACCCGCCTGCTGTTCATCAACCAGGACGGCGACGAGCACAAGAAGTACCGCCGCATCATCTCCAAGGGCTTCACCCCGCGCAATATCGAGAAGATGCGCGAGAACTTGAAGGAGAAGGCCCGGGAGATCGTCGAGACCGCCGGCGCAAAGGGCACTGGCGACTTCATCATCGACGTGGCCTCCGAGCTGCCACTGCAGGCGATCGCCGAGCTCATCGGTATCCCGATGGAGGACCGCCACCAGATCTTCGAGTGGTCCAACCAGATGACCAGCTACGACGTCCCCGGCAAGGTCGAGGAGTCGCAGATGGCCAACGCGATGGTCCTCAACTACGCCCAGGAGCTCGCCGCCAAGCGCGAGGTCGATCCACGCGACGACCTGGTGACCAAGCTGGTCCAGGCAGACCTCGACGGCGAGCAGCTCACCGCGGACGAGTTCGGTTGGTTCGTGGTCCTGCTCGCGGTGGCCGGAAACGAGACCACCCGCAACGCCACAACCCACGGCATGATCGCCTTCCTGAACAACCCGGAGCAGTGGGAGCTGTTCAAGTCTGAGCGCCCGGAGACCGCGTACGACGAGATCCTCCGATGGGCCTCGCCGATCTCCTCGTTCCAGCGCACCGCCACCGAGGACGTGGAGATCGGGGGAGTCACCATGAAGAAGGGCGACCGCGCCGCGATCATGTACGGTTCCGCGAACTTCGACGAGGACGTGTTCGAGGACCCGTTCACGTTCAATATCCTGCGCGATCCGAACCCGCACCTGACGTTCGGCGGCAACGGCCCCCACTACTGCATCGGCGCCAACCTGGCGAAGCTCCAGATCGAGCTCATTTTCAACGCGATCGCCGACCACATGCCGGACATCACCGCACTCGGCGACCCGGTCCGCCTCCGTTCCGGATGGCTCAACGCCATCCAGGACTTCAAGGTCGACTTCAAGTGCCCGGTCCGCGCCTGATCGGCTGATCAGTCCAGGTCTGACCACGGCCCCGGCCCTCCGCGCCCGCGGGGCGCCGGGGCCGTCGTCGTGATCGCGGGCTTTGCCAGAACGCGCTGAACCCACGAGAGAACCAGGCAGGGTGACACCATGATCGACCCACGAATACTCGACGACTCCTTCCTCGAGCACCGCCAGGTCGAGCGCGACGGCGTCAGGCTTCACTACGTTGCCGCCGAACCCCGCGTCTCGGACGGCTCCCCCGACGGCCCCGGCACGATCGTGCTGGTCCACGGCTTTCCGCACTTCTGGTTCACCTGGCACCGGATGATCCCCGTTCTCGTGGAGGCCGGCTGGCGGGTCATCGCGCCGGACCTGCGGGGGATGGGCGGCTCCGATGCCCCGGCCGACGTCGAGGCCTACGCGCCCCGGGAAGTGGTCGACGACCTGATCGCGGTGATCGACGACGCGCTCCCGCGCCCCGAGAAGGTGGTCCTGGTGGGCTTCGACTTCGGTGCGGGCGTCGTCTACGACACGTGCCATCTCGAGCCGGACCGGGTGCGCGCGGTGATCGGGATGGAGAACCCCTTCATGGGCACCGCGGGATCGATCTCTCCCCTGGAGGGCTCGGCGATGATCGCCGAGAAGCACTTCCTGCACCTGCACTACTTCGCGCAACCCGGGGTCGCGGAGGCCGACATCGCGGGCCACGAGCGCGATTTCCTCACCCGCGTGTTCTGGGCACTGTCCGCTGACTACCACTACCTGGACGTCTGGCAGCACCCGCCGGGATCGACCTACATGGACGCGCTTCCGGAGTCGCCACAGCTGCCGTGGAGATGGCTGTCTGTGGAGGAGATGGACGTGTACGACGCCGAGTACTCGCGCACCGGGCTCGCGGGGCCACTGCAGTGGTACCGCGCGATGGACGTGTCATGGCGCGCCCGCAAGGAGTTCGAGCGCCAGACCAACCCGGTGCCGTACTACTTCCTCTACTCCGAGCACGACCCGGACCTCGAGGGGTTCCACGGTCGCGAGCCGCTGACGAAACTCGGCCGCTACCACGACGACGTCCGCCAGATCCGCAGCGTTCCGCGCGCCGGCCATCTCATGCACCTGGAGGCCAGCGAGGACACGCACCGCGAGCTGCTCGAGTGTCTCGCCGACATCACGGACGCCATCCCGAAGTAGCCGCGGGTTATCGCCATTGGTCAGAACGGTGGCGGTGGCTCGAAGTCCGGCTGGGGTAGCGGTGTCTCGTAGCGGGCAGCGATGTTGGCTTCTCGCTCGGTGGCAAGATCTTTCTCGCGTCTGTGACCGTAAGTGGCCTGTGGTTTCGGGCTGAGCCACGGACGCCGTCGCGGGTGGGGCGGTGGGTCAGGCGGGGGATCGGTCTCGGTGGCGACATCTCGACGCCATCGAGCCAACGGCCCTGCGGGGTCGGTGGTGATGATGTGACCGGTGTTGGTGGTGACGGTGAGTGTTCCCTCCCGGTCCAGGCGGTACCTCCAGCCATGGAAGGTTTTGAACCGGTGGTGCTGCCGGCACAGACACATGAGGTTGGCTTCCACGCTCAGCCCGCCATTGCTGGGGTCGGAGTGATTGAAGGGGCGGCAATGGTCGATGTCGCAGTGGTCCGCGGGAACCGAACAACCGGGATGGCGGCAGGTGCCGTCGCGCAGGCGGATACGGCGGTCCAGTTCCGGACTGAGGCGGTAGCGGCGGGCATGGGAGGCCGAGTCGGCTGCCCCTGGCGCGGGGTCGGGGACAACGATTGTGGCGCCGACGCTGCGGGATAGCAGTGCGATGAGGGCTTCGATGGTGGCGGGGCCTCCCCTGGGGAGATAGACCTCGGGTTCGCCGTCCGGGCTAAGGGGCGCGAGCACCGTGATGTTCGGCCGGATCGACGCCATGAGTGACCCGGTCGAGCCAGCCTCGCCCGCCGCCGCCGCCGCCGCCGCCGCCGGAGTCGAGGCCGGAGACGTAGAGCTGTCGGCCGGGCCGAGGAGTGCGTTGACCAGCGCGTCCGCCCTGAGCGGCCCCATACCTGCGCCGCCGGGGTTTCTCCGTTTGTGCTCCCGCGCGATCTCGTTGAGGGCCTCGGAGATGGCCAGGGCGTCGGGGGCGGAGAGGCGGGCGTTCAGATCTGCCATCCCGTCTTCGCTGCGGCGCAACCGAACGTTCCGTTCGGCGAACGCCCGCGCACGGCGCAACAGCACGCCCTCGGGATCGTATTCGCGGATGATCCGGTCGGTCTCATTGAGGATCGCGTCGCGTCCGGGCCGTCGACCCGAGTCGATAGCATCCAGCAGCCAGTCAACGACTGCGCGTTGAACCCTCTCGAGGGCGGACACGTCGACCGTCCGCAAGTGACGGGCGAGCATCTCGGCGGTGTGCTCATCTATACGGCCTGTCTCCATGGCTTCGAGCAGCGAGGGAAATCGCACGGAGAGGTCATTTGCGAGAGCGATCAACTTCTTGGCGCGGTGGTGATGGACGCCGTACGCGGCGACGATCTCGGCGCACGCGATCTGGAGTGGGTCGATGATCGCGTACGACGGCTCCTCGTCGAGGCCCGGGCCGTAGCCTGCGGCGATCGCGCGGTCGAGTTGTTCGTCATCGCACAGCTCAAACAACTTCCGGCATGCCCGAAGTCTCGCGGCCGCGGCCCGGTTCTCCGCGTAGAGCGCGTCGAGCGCCGCGAGAGTGAGCGCCCGTACCTGTGGGCCAGCCTTCTGCACTGGTGCTGCCGGCATGCTTCCGCCCCCTCCGCAGCCGCTTGATCGGTCGTGTGTTCGAATAGATGAACAGTAGCAACCGGGTCCGACACGATAGTGAATAGCGCCTCTAGCTGCGAAAACCCGATGACGGAAGCGGGCGTGGACGTCCCTAAGTAGAGCGTGGCGGGGGAGGGTGGGGGACGACGACGAGGCCCGCCCCGCGGATCGCGCGGGACGGGCCTCGTGTTGAGAATTCGGCCGGGCAACCGGCGCGGGCGGGGCGAGAACGGCGAGCAGTCAGCCCTGGAGGCCGTACTTCTGACCGAAGTTCGCGATCGACTCGATCTTCTGCTCGGCTGAGCAATCGAAGCCGTGGCCCTCGACCATCCACGGCATCACGATGATGTCCGTGACGCCGGCCTCGGCGAGCTCGGTGAAGCCGCGCGTGCCGAACTTGTCCAGGCAGACCACCTGGATGGCGAACGGCTTGCCGTCACCGCGGTCGGCGAGGGAGCGGCCGTCGGCCTCGAGCAGTTCGCCGAGACGCTTGACGGTGGTGACGATCTCGTCGAACTCCATCATGGCGCTCGTCCAGCCCTGGCCGACGCGCGCGGCCCGCTTCAGCGCGATCTCCGTGTGGCCGCCCACATAGAAAGGCACCTGCTCGGACGGGGCCGGGGTGAAGATGAGCTCGTCGAAGTCGAAGTGCTTGCCGTGGAAGTCGAACCACTCGCCCTCCATTCCGCGGCGCATGATCTCCAGCGACTCGTCGACGCGCTTGCCGCGACCGGAGAACGGGGCGCCACACCACTCGAACTCGTTGGGGTCCCAGCCGATGCCCACGCCCAGGTCCAGCCGGTTGCCGGTCAGCAGGGCGACGGACGCCACCTGCCTCGTGAGCAGCAGTGGGTTGCGCGGCCCGACCTTGAGCACCTGCGGGGAGAACCGGATGGTCGAGGTGGCCCCGCCCATGGCGGCGCAGGCGATCAGGGGCTCGACCCACTGGGTCTCCTCGTCCCACATGCGCGAACCGTCAGGCGTATACGGATAGTCCTTGTCCTGCCGACGCGGGTGGAACAGGGAGTCGGGCAGCACGACGCGGTCGAATCCGGCAGCCTCGGCGCCGCGGGCGATCTCGATGTACTGGTCTACGGGGGAGAAGGAGACCGGGACGGAGAACTCGACATCTACTACTCGGTTCATGGTTACCTGCCCTTTCCGGTGGCGCCGGCGATGGCGGTCCTGTCGTCGTCGGTGAGTGGCCGCAGTCCCGAGGCCATGGCCACGTCCTGCTCCCAGAAGGCGCGAAGGGACACCAGACGGCCGTCGGGATCGACGCGGTAGTCCACGGCGATATCGATCTCCATGATGTTCTCGCCCATATGAGTGCGCATGGCGCCGATGCAGAGTAGTTCATCGCCCGCGGCGATCCCGCGGTCGAAGCGGAACTCGATGTGGTCCGGTGCGGCCACGGCTTTCTCCCAGAACTCCAGTAGCCGCTGTGTGCCGGTGTGGCCGATGCCCTCGGCGTCGAACATCGACGGTCCCACGGGATCCTCGATGGTGCCCTCGGGGGACCAGCCGGCGATCCAGGCATCGCGGTCGCCGGCGTTGGTCGCGGCCCACGAGCGGCGCGCGGCGGCGTAGGCGGGACTCGCCAACGCGGCGTCGCTCATCTCCAGGGGCCGATACTGGCCCGTCTCGTCCAGGTAAGGATTGCTCATCGCTTGCGCTCCGTTCCGACGACCCACATCGAGAAGTACTGTGAACCGCCACCGTAGGCGTGCCCGAGGGCCTTGCGGGCGCCGGGGATCTGGTGCTGGTCGGCCCGGTTCATGACCTGGCGCGCGGCCTCGGCGAAGCGGAGCATGCCGGAGGCGCCGATCGGGTTGGAGCACAGCACGCCACCGGACGGGTTGACGGGCAGGGAGCCGTCGCGCGCGGTGGCGCCGGACTCGACCATCTTCCAGCCCTCGCCGCGGGCCGCGAACCCGAGGCTCTCCAGCCACATGGGCTCGAACCAGGAGAACGGCACGTAGATCTCGGCGGCGTCGATCTCTTCGGCCGGGTTGGTGATCCCGGCCTCGGCCCACAGGGCGGCGGCCGCGTCGCGGCTGGCCTGCGGGTTGGCGTAGTCGCGGCCGGCGAAGGTGCCGGGCTCGGTGCGTAGGGCGGTGGCGTGGATCCAGGCGACGTGGCGGCCGGCGGACTCCACCGCCTCGGCGGCCTCGGTGTCGCCGATCACGATGGCGCACGCGCCGTCGGAGGACGGGCAGGTCTCGTCGAACCGGATGGGGTCCCACAGCATCTGCCCTTCGAGCACCTTGTCCACGGTGATGTCGGGCTGCTTGAGATGCGCGTGCGGGTTGATCGCGCCGTTGATCCGGTCCTTGACCGCGACCATCGCGCCCACGTGCTCGGGGGCTCCGGTGTCGCGGATGTAGGAGCGCACGTGCGGGGCGAAGTAGCCGCCGGCCCCGGCACCGACGGGTGCGGTGAAGGGCACGGGCAGGCTCAGTGCCCACATGGCGTTGGACTCGGACTGCTTCTCCCAGGCCACGGCCAGTACCCGGCGGTATCGGCCGGACTGGACGTGCGAGGCGGCCACCACGGCCGTAGAGCCACCGACGGAGCCGGCGGTGTGTACGCGAAGCAACGGTTTACCCACGGCGCCGAGGGCATCGGCCATCATCAGTTCGGGCATCATGACGCCCTCGAACAGGTCTGGGGCCTTACCCACGACGATGGCGTCGATGTCGTCCCAGCCCACCCCGGCGTCGGTCATGGCGGCGTCGATCGCCTCGCGGCAGAGTCCGGCCATGGAGACGTCCGTGCGGCGGGAGACGTGGTGGGTCTGGCCGGTGCCGAGCACGGCGGCGGGAAGCCCCGAGCTGTGGGAGCCGACATCAGTGGAGCCGGTGCTGTGGGCGCTCATGCGGTGCGTCCTTCCATGAGGCAGATGAGGTTCTGCTGCAGCAGGTGGCCGCTGGTGGCGTGGGCGAGAGCCCGCTCGGAGCGGCCCTCCCAGATGCTGTTGGCGGC
Source organism: Dietzia sp. B19 (assembly GCF_014145155.1). Lineage (NCBI taxonomy): Bacteria > Bacillati > Actinomycetota > Actinomycetes > Mycobacteriales > Dietziaceae > Dietzia > Dietzia sp. B19. The sequence goes on from NZ_JAALED010000006.1 coordinate 17,123, forward strand.
GTAGCCGATGCGCTCCAGCCCGGCGGAGAACAACGGGTCGGCGACCAGTGATCCGCCGGACGGGGTTACGGACACGCGGTCGGAGATCCCGAGGGCTGACCGCAGGAGCAGCTCCTGGTGCGTGTACTGGGTGTGCAGTTCGGCGACGGTCACGCCGCCCAGGTCGGGACGGTCCCCGGAGGCTCCGGTCGCGCGCACTGCGGCGGCGCGGGTCGACGGGGAGTCGGTGAGGTCGCGGGCGCCGAACTCGGCGGAGTCCATGATGTGTTCGATCCCGGAGATGTAGGCGGGGTTCGAGACGAGCTCACGCGCCCGGTCGCCGGAAGCGAGGATGATCGCGCCTGCGCCGTCGGTGACGGGCGGGCAGTCGTGGCGACGCAGCGGGTCGGCCACATACGGCTCGGCCAGCAGGTCGGCGGCGTCGCGACCTGTGGTG
>NZ_JAALED010000568.1:0-3314 GCF_014145155.1 Dietzia sp. B19
TCCAGCGACTCCCAGATCTCCAGGTCACTGGTCCAAGGCGAGTTCTTGGGCGGTGCCGCTCGCCACGGCCGGGAGCTTTCGTCGCGGACGTTCGGGGTGGTGAAATGGTCTTGCATCTTCGGTCCCTCCTGAGGGATTGGGTGTGGTCGCTTGGGTCGCGACCGGTTGGGTTCTTCGGATGGTGAGGGTCGGGTTTTCGGACTCGGCCCTCACTGCTGTGCGGGGGTCGGTGCGGTGCGGGTCGAGTGCACGGGCACCGAACCGGAGCGGGAGCCGAACAGGGCTTCTCGTTCCAGGCGTCGCTTGCGTGCCCGCTTCTTCTCGGCCCCGGGCCTGTTGCGCTTGCTCACGCCGCACCGTCCTGAAGCCAGGCGACAACGTCGTCTACGCGGTACAGGACGCGAGGTCCTGCCTTCACGAAATCGGGGCCGGTGCGCCGGTAGCGCATCAGTCGGAGTGATGCGGGTGTGGTGTGCAGGTACTCGGCGGTCTGCTCAGGCGTCCACAGTTCTGGGACGCGGGCATCGGGTTTCATGTGTTCCTCCTCAGATCCTAGCGACGTCACTAGCTTTCTAGTGCCTTGGTGCTACGCCACGTTAGCACGCCATGTCGCTTGTTTGCTAGTCATAGCACTGGTAAATTAGTAACCGAAATGACCGACAGACCACCGCGACGAGAGGACACCGAGATGCCCCGCCTGACCCCCGACCAAGCAGCCAAGGTTCAAGCCGCAGAGACCGACATTCGCCGGATCATTGGACGCAACGCCCGCGAGATCCGGCTGGCGGCCGGTGCCCACTTGGAGCAGGTCTCCCGAGTCGCCAAACGGCATGGTTTGTCCTGGTCGACCGGACGAGTTGGCGACCTGGAGTCCGGGCGGGTCGAGGCGAAGGTCGAGACCCTGCTCTCTCTAGCCCTGACACTCGGCGAGATCCGGGGCGAGCCGGTCACCCTGCCGGACCTGCTCCGTTGCGACGGGGCGGTCCTGGTCAACGGCCGGGAGGTTGCCGATGTCACCGAGGTGTTCCGGGGCAAACCTGTGACCGAGTCGGCAGGCCAGCGAGAGCACGACGAGTTGAACAGTGGCGACCCGCTGCAGTTGGCCCAGGCCTCGACGTCGATTGCGGACCGCCGGGCGGCAAAGTCACTCGGGGTCGACCTGGACCGCCTGGTCGTTGCAGCCGTCGAGTTGTGGGGCCACAACCTCAGCGCGGAGCGAGACCGGCGAGCAGATGGCGAGACCAACACCGCCGCCCGGGGCAACATCACCCGCGACCTGATGGCCGAATTGCGCCAGCACCTCGAACTCTGACCCACTCACCCGATCTGCTCCGGGACGGTCTCGACCGCCTCCGGGGCCCCGACCCCCGCCGGACCCCGGAGAGGGCTTCCCCGACAAAGCGAAATACCAAGGAGACACCATGAGCGGCGGAAGCGTCGAGCCGTACACCACCAGCAAGGGGCGACTCTGGATGGTGCGGTACCGCGACGAGAACAACAGACAGCGGAAGCGAAAGGGGTTCACCACCAAGCGTGACGCCACCCTCGCCCTGGCGGACCTGCAGGTGAAGCTCGCTCGCGGTGAGTGGATCGACCCGAACGCATCGAAGGTCACCGTGGGAGTCCTCGCGGTGCCGTGGCTGGAGGGCACGACACACCTCAAGGCCACGACACGGAACAACCTGGAGTCGACCCTGAACGTCCACGTGCTCCCCCACTGGAACAACCGAGAGGTCGGTACCATTCGGCCCACGATGGTCCGGGCATGGGTGTCCGCCAAGGTCGCCGATGGCGTCGGCGCGACGGTCCTGGAACGCGCACTCGGCATCCTCCGGCAGATACTGGCCCAAGCGGTCGATGACCGGCGACTGCCGTCGAACCCGTGTGACAACGTGCGGGTGCCCCGGCGGGAGCACTCACCACGCGGATATCTCACCCACCAGCAGGTTGAGGCCCTGGCGGTCGAGTGCGGTCGGGACGCCACGATCGTGCGGTTCCTGGCCTACACCGGACTGCGGTGGGGCGAGATGGCCGCGCTGCGGGTGTCCGACTTCGACATGCTCAGGCGACGGGTGCAGATCACCCGGGCGGTGGCAGAGGTCAAGGGCGAGGTCGTTGTCTCCACACCGAAGACCCGCGAGAAGCGGTCGGTGCCGTTCCCCGCGTTCCTGGCGGACGAGTTGGCCGAGCGGATGGTAGGCCGGGGCAGGGACAACCTGGTGTTCTCGTCAGACGGCTCGACCTTCACCCGGGTCTCAAACTGGCGACCCCGGGTGTTCAACAAGGCGGTGAAGCGGTGCCAGCTCGCGGCCGAGGAACAGCGCCGCAAGGAGGCCCGCGCCGGTGATCCGACCACTCCCGGGTTCCCCACCATCTCCCCACACGATCTCCGGCACACCGCCGCCTCCCTGGCGATCTCCGCCGGGGCGAACGTCAAGGCGGTCCAGACCATGCTCGGGCACGCGTCGGCCGCGATGACGCTGGACACCTATGCCGACCTGTTCCCCGACGACCTGGAGGCCGTTGCCGGTGCCCTCGACGCGGCCCGCTCAGCCGCTTGTGCCCCCGCTGTGCCCTCGACCCAGCAGGCCTAGATACGACGAAACCCCCTCCACCTGCTCCAATGCAGGCCAAAGGGGGTTTCTGAGTGTGGAGCTAAGGGGAATCGAACCCCTGACCTTCTCGATGCGAACGAGACGCGCTACCAACTGCGCTATAGCCCCCCGGCACCCTCGCGGGCGACGGTGCCGCCCTCTCGAGCAGCGAGGGATACCTTACCAGCACGTCCGGGCGACCGACCAAACCGGGAGGCCGGGAGGCCTCATGAGCTCGCGGTGTGCGTGTGCATCCGCACCCCGTCGTCGTTGAAGATGCTGATCACCTGCGCCGGCCGCGCCCCGGCGGCCGACAGACTGTGCGGGATCTTGGTGTCGAACTCCGCTGCCTCACCCCGGGTCAGGATCAGCTCCTGGTCGCCCAGGACCAGGCGTAACCTGCCGGACAGGACGTAGAACCACTCGTAGCCGTCGTGGACCCGGGGTTCGGGCGCGGCACTCGCCGGCGGGTAGGTGATCTTGTAGGTGCCCACCGATGACCCCTCGGGAGCCAGGGGCGCGATCACCATCCCGTCCCGGTGGATCACCGGACGCCGCACCCTGGGGTCCACGGTCGACGGCGCCACCAGATCGTCGAGGCTGATCCCCAACTGGCGGGTGAGCGGCAGGAGCAGCTCGAGGCTGGCCTGTCTTTTGCCCGATTCGAGACGGGAGAGCGTGCTGGCCGACATGTCCGCGCGCTCGGCCAACTCGTCCAGG
>NZ_JAALED010000069.1:0-2776 GCF_014145155.1 Dietzia sp. B19
CCGCGGCTGCGTCCGGGTCCTCGGCACCCACGGGCGCGGTGACCAGGACGAGGCCGGCCAGCAGGGACGGGTGCCGCTCGGCGAGGTGCATGGCCACCACGCCGCCGAGGGAATGTCCGACGACGACGCTGCCGGTAGCGATCTGTCGGGCGGCCTCGTCGACGAGCGCGTCGAGGTCGGGCTCGGCCGGCAGATCGAGGGCCGTGGTGTTCCATCTCTCCGGCAGGGCGCGCAGGGTCGGGTCCCATGACTGCGCGTCGCCGTGGAGGCCGGGGAGAAAGACAAGACTCGTCATGTCGCGACCCTACGCGCGACGGCCGCGAGCGACGCGGTGTCTGTGAAGGGCCGCATCGGCTGGCTCACACGATCCTCAACTCGGCATGGGATTGCGAGAGCTCATAGGTCTTGACCAGCCAGAACGCAGCAAACGCGTACAGCGCCGCCGCCTCCCCGGCGAACAGGGCCACAGACGGCCCCACCACCCAGGCGACGAGAACCGCCGCGCCCGGGAACGCAACGACCAGTACGGCCAGGACCCGGTAGACCGCGCGATACCTGCGCTGCTGGTCCGGATCCGAAAGGGATCCGAGGGTCTCCTGCCCGTAGAAGAAGATCGACAGCGCGGCCAGGACGAAGAACCCCACCGCGGCCACCGCGTGAACGGCACCCGCCACGGTGAGCCCGGGCAGAGACGAGTCTCCCGTCGGGACCAGCGCCACCACGATGGATAGGACGCCGGCTCCGTTGAGCAGCGCGTTCTCTCCGCGGGTGTAACCGCGGTAGGCCACCAGCGCGACGCCGATCGCCACGAGTATCCCCACGAAGAGACTCCGGGCCGGCGAGTAGTAGAAGGCGCTGAGTGAGCCCATCATCGACACGCCGGAGTCGAGGGCCACCCACAGGAGAAGGGTTGCCGGAAGGATGAGCGCACCGGCCGCGATGACCATCCGGAGCACGAAATAGGTCTCCACGATGTAGGCGGCGGGCGCCTCGCAGAAGGTGGCCGGATCGCCCTGGACCGGATCGCTCGGTGCCGGATTCCTCGGCGCTTGATTTGCCGGCGCTGGGTTCCTCGGCGCTGGATTCCTCCGTGACTGACGCATGCTCACACCTCGACTCTGTCGCCCGTTCACCCTCGCAGTCGGGTGCCGGTCTTGGTGTAGATCCGGTTGAGGTGACCCTCCACGGTCCGCTTGGACAGGTGGAGTTCGTCCGCGATCTCGGCGTTGGTCAACCCCTGCCCCACCAATTCGGCGACCTGGGACTCGCGGCGGGTCAGCGTGACCCCGGGCGGGACCCATCGGGCGGGACCTCCCAGTCCGGTGAGGCCGGCCAGCGACCCGCTGATCTCGGTGGTCGCGAGCATCCGCTCGGCCAGGGTGTGGTGCTGCGATCCCGGGGTGGCGAGGGTGCGGGCGCGGTCTGCGGCCGCTGCGGCCACCATGAGCAGACCGTGTCCACGGGCTCGCTGAGCCGCATCGATCAATCGCCGGGGGTTGTCGGCCAGGTTGGCAGCAGCCAGGTCGCGCACCAGCACCGGTACATCCCCACTGACCTCCAGCTCGGCCACTATCCGGCAGCTCTCCGGATCGGCCATCAACACCCCGGCCAGGGCGGCGCGCACAGCGGAGCCGAGCAGTCCGTCGTCGACGAGGGAGCGGACGATGCCGAGCGCCTCCTCGCTCCGACCGAGGCAGAACAGCACCCCCGCTTCGGCTCCGCGGATCTCCGGCCCGACCGGCGAGTTGGCATACCCGTGGACGGCGCGTAGGCGCCGCAGCTGCTCTTGCGCGGTCGCGGTCTGCCCGGACAGGGCCGCGACCAGCGCGTACAGAGAGATGGCACGCGGGAGAAAGTCCTCGGGGCCGTCCACCGCGATGGTGTCGAGTGCATCGGACGCGGCGCTCACGGCCGACGGCAGGTCGCCGGCGGCCAGGGCGATCTCCGCGTCGGCGACCCGGCGCATGCCGTGGTCCAGACGCACGGAGTCGTCCTGCTCGACCGCCACGAACGGCGCGAGTTCCGCGAACAGCGCGTTGACGCCGAAACCGTGCAGGACCACGTACAGCAGGGCCGCGAGGTACTCCTCCGACGCCCACGCGTGGTGGTCCACCGTGCGCGACTGGCGGGCTAGCCGCCGCAGGACGGCCAACGCGGCGTCTGACTGCCCGAGCGCGTCCAGCGCCAGGGCGTGGATCGCCTCGAGGCGCCGCTCCCACTCAGCTGACAGGGGCGCGGAGCGCAGTGGTGCGGGATGCAGGGATGCGGGGTGCAGGGGTGCGGGATGACCAGGGGCGGCGTCAGTTTGTGGCGCGCCGAGTTCGGCGTGTGCCCGGGCCGCCTCCCGGTACCGCCCGGCGTAGGACAGGTGCACCACGGTCAGCGCGTCCAGCACCGAGTGAGCGGGGTGGCCCGGCGTCAGGAGTCCGTGGGCCGCCTCGATCAACGGCAGGGAGTTCTCCGGACCCCGGTCGCGGTAGTGCGCGAGGTCCGCCCGGGCCGTCACGTTGTCGATCAGCACACTGGTGAAGTCGGGCCCACCCGGCTCGTCGTCGTCACCACGCGGTCCGGCCGCTGCCCGCAGACACTCCAGCGACCGCTCGAACATGACGGCCGCCTCCTGCACCCTGTCGAGCAGCCGCAGGCAGGAACCCGCGACCAGCGCGAGCTCGGCCTGCTGCAGCGGCGTCATCTCCAGGCCCGCACGCTGGGCGGCCACGGACAACTCGACGCCTGTGCGGTAGTCGTGGGCGTCGAGCGCGGCGCGGGCCGCGGC
>NZ_JAALED010000569.1:0-112 GCF_014145155.1 Dietzia sp. B19
CGTTCCCTTGATGCGTCGACCGCGGTGTCCAACGCTGTGCGGCTGGGGCGGTGTCCGCCGTCCAGGTCCCGGCACAGGGCTCCGATGACCTCTGATTCCACTGCCGCGATGA
>NZ_JAALED010000569.1:359-4349 GCF_014145155.1 Dietzia sp. B19
GCCGGAATCGCCAGACTCCCGGCCGGGGCCTGACCCCCGCGCCTCCCGATCGAGCCGCCCCATCGCTTCAACCAGGTGATGCGCGGCCTGCAGTCGGGTGGCCGCGGCGAGGTTCTGCGCCAGAGTGGCCGACCGCGCCACCTCGCTCAACGCCTCGGCGCCCAACGTGTCGAGAGCCTCCGGCACGGCGCGCAGCGCCCCGAACGCCGCCGAACTCGTCGTCGTCATCATCGGATCCACCACCGCACCCCCCTCCGCCAATCAAACTCGCCACCATTCGAACGTGTGATCCATCTTATCGCCCGGGGCGGAACAGCACAAGTGTTCGATCCAGAATTGCCGGGCATGGCGCCCAGACCACCCGGTGATCACACGACAGCGGCGCCTCTCCACTGGAGGAGAGACGCCGCTGGTGGCACCGACCCCGTCGGGTCGCCGTGAGTGTGATCAGGCCGAAGCCGCTGGTCAGGCAGAGGCGCCCTTGGACTTGCCGGCCGACTTGAGGTCGTTGCACGCCTCGACGACCCGCTCGGACATCCCCTGCTCGGCCTTCTTGAGGTACGAGCGCGGGTCGTAGACCTTCTTGTTGCCGACCTCGCCGTCGATCTTCAGGACGCCGTCGTAGTTGGCGAACATCTGACCGGCGATCGGGCGGGTGAACGCGTACTGCGTGTCGGTGTCGACGTTCATCTTGATGACGCCGTAGCTCAGCGCCTCCTCGATCTCGCTCTTGGCCGAGCCCGAGCCGCCGTGGAAGACGAAGTCGAACGGCAGGTCACCCTCGTTGAGACCGAGCTTCTCCACCGCGACCTCCTGGCCCATCTTGAGCACCTCGGGACGCAGCACGACGTTGCCCGGCTTGTAGACGCCGTGGACGTTGCCGAACGTCGCGGCGAGCAGGTAGCGCTGCCCGGTGTTGCCGGCCCCGAGCGCGTCGATGGTCGCCTCGAAGTCCTCGCGGGAGGTGTAGAGCTTCTCGTTGATCTCGTTCTCGACACCGTCCTCCTCGCCGCCCACGACGCCGATCTCGATCTCGAGGATCTGGTTGGCGCTGGCCGTCTTCTCGAGGAGCTCCTTGGCGATCTCGAGGTTGCGGTCGAGCGGGGTGGCCGAGCCGTCCCACATGTGCGACTGGAACAGCGGGTTACGCCCGGCGTCCACGCGCTCCTGGGAGATCCGGATGAGCGGGCGCACGAAGGTGTCGAGCTTGTCCTCGGGGCAGTGGTCGGTGTGCAGCGCGACCAACACGTCATACTTCTCGGCCACGATGTGCGCGAACTCGGCCAGCGCGACCGCGCCCGTCACCATGTCCTTGACGTTCAGGCCGGACCCGAATTCCGCTCCACCCGTGGAGAACTGGATGATCCCGTCCGAGCCCGCGTCGGCGAATCCCTTGATGGCCGCGTTGATGGTCTCGGAGGAGGTGCAGTTGATCGCGGGGTAGGCGAAGCCCTCCTTGCGAGCCCGGTCGAGCATGTCCTTGTACTGCTCCGGGGTGGCGATAGGCATTGACGATCCTCCAGATTTCGGCACTGTGACTCATCCCATCCTACGAGGTACCGCGAGGTGGCGGGCCCCGGAGGACCAGCGGGGGCACGGTTTCAGCCGTTTCCCAGCAGAGCGGGTCTACGATTCCCGAGGTGAACACGCACCTGGTGGCCGAACAGGCCCAGCACGTCCTGGCGCTCGGTCCCGGATTCATGGACCCGGAGTTCTGGCTGTCCGGCGACGGACCGTTCGGCAACGCGATACTCCCGGCTCTCCTCGCCGTGGTCTTCATCGAGTCCGGTCTGCTGTTCCCGTTCCTCCCGGGCGACTCACTGTTGTTCACCGCGGGGCTGCTCACCCAGCAGGACAACCCCTTCGCACCACTGTGGGTGGTGCTGGTGGCCGCCCCGATCGCGGCGTTCCTCGGCGACCAGGTGGGCTACTTCATCGGCAACCGGTGGGGCCACCACCTGCGGGAGCGGCCGGACGGGCGGATCTTCAAGCAGGTCTACATCCGCGAGGCCCACGAGTTCTTCGACAAGTGGGGGCCGGCCACGATCATCTTGTGCCGCTTCGTGCCGATCGTCCGCACCTACGCGCCGCTGGTGGCGGGCATGGCCGGGATGCGCTACCGCGTGTTCGTGCTGTTCAACATGGTGGGTGCGGTGTTGTGGGCCGCGGGGGTGACCGCACTCGGCGCATGGTTGGGGCAATTCGCGCTGATCAAGGAGCACATCGACCTGATCCTCATCGGGATCGTGCTGATCTCGGTCATACCGATGGCCGTCACCGCCGGGCCGAAGCTCGTCGACCGCATCCGCAACGGGCCCTCCGGCCCGGCGGCCTGAGCCGGGTCTCTACCGTGGTCGTCCGCCCCGCCAACGGAGGGCGGCGACCGTCGCCCCGACCACCAGGACCACACCGATCCCCTGAAGGCCCGGGGAGTCGTCCGCCCCGCCGAGGACGATCGCCACTCCCCCGAGGCCCACCACGCTCAGCACCCCGACGAGGACCAGGGCGAACCCCGCTGCGCTCCTCATTCCTCCACCCATTCCAGCAGGTCCCCGGGCTGACACTCAAGCACGCGACACATGGCCTCGAGCGTGCTGAACCGCACCGCCTTGGCACGCCCGTTCTTCAGCACCGCGACGTTCGCCGGCGTGAGTCCCACCCGCTCCGCGAACTCACCCACACTCATCTTGCGCCTGGCGAGCTCTACGTCAATCCGCACAACGATCGGCATCACACCACCGTGTCCATCTCGGACCGCAACGAGGTGGCCTGCCGGAGGAGTGCCCGCATGACGACCATGAGCAGCGCCGCGACGGTGATGATGACGACGACGAGGAAGAGCAGCAGCGGCAGTCCGGGATCGTTCGCGTTGACGCCCACGAGCACCAGGACGAGCACGAGCATCCCCCAGGCCGCGACGATCGCCCCGAGGATCACGTCGACCCAGATCAGTGACGCGTCGGTGAAGATGCGGTCGTCCTTGACCAGCGTGAGCAGCTTCCAGGTGGCCACCACCACGACCTGGATGCACAGCACCCAGTAGATCGACACCGCCGTCAGTGGCCACCGCAGATGTGCGTCGCCCGGCGATGTCTCAGCCATGTGCGCGAACTGCCCGGGCAACGACATGGTCTGCAGCAGGAGCAGTACCGCGAACAGCACCACCAGGGACACCCGCAGCGGCAGGACCGCTCGTCTTTCGATCTCCATCTCACGACTATGGATGATTAACTATCGAAAATCAATAGATAGATGTTGCACCTCGGGTGGCACAGCCCAGGTTGGCCAGCCCAGGTCAGCACAGCTCAAGTCGGCCAGCCCAGGTCAGCGCAGCTCAGGTCGGCGCAGCGTGCTCGCGGACCCACGCGTGCATCGCGATCCCCGCGGCCACGCCCGCGTTGATGGACCGGGTGGAGCCGAACTGGGCGATCGACACGGTCTTCGCCGCCCGTCGTCGCGCGTCGGCGCTGACCCCGGGACCTTCCTGACCGAACAGCAGCACACACTCGCGCGGGAGCCGGGCGGTCTCGAGCGGCTCGGCGCCGGGGAGGTTGTCGACGGCGACGACCGGCACCCCTGAAGATTCGGCCCAGTCCATCAGCGCGGCCACGTCCTCGTGATGGCGCAGGTGCTGGTAGCGGTCGGTGACCATCGCCCCGCGGCGGTTCCAGCGACGTCGTCCCACGATGTGCACCTCCGCCGCGAGGAACGCGTTGGCCGTCCGGACCACGGTGCCGATGTTGGCGTCGTGACCGAAGTTCTCGATGGCCACGTGGAAGGGGTGCCGCCGGGTGTCGAGGTCGGCGACGATCGCTTCTCGCCGCCAGTACCGGTAGCGGTCGACCACGTTGCGGCGGTCGCCCGAGTCGAGCAGGTCCGGATCCCAGCGGTCGCCCGTGGGCCGCGGCTCACCGGGGCGCTCGAGCTCCCACGGTCCGACGCCCACGAGCCCATCGCCCCACTCGGTCGGCCCGGCGGCGGGATCCGCCG
>NZ_JAALED010000070.1:0-2028 GCF_014145155.1 Dietzia sp. B19
CGCAGGAAGTCGTCGACGAGCATCTCGATGTCCGCGGCGGTGAACGGTCGCAGTCCGATCATGCGCGCGAGGACCACCGGCCCGGCGAGCTGGGCCACCGCCAGGTCGCGGTCCCCGGGGATCAGGGTTCCGGCGGACTCGGCGGTGGACAGGACGGCGTGCAGGGGGGCGGCGTAGGAGTCCACGACGCCGCGGCGCAGCTCGCCCACCTCGTCGTCGTCCCCGGCACCCCGGCCCATCGCCAGCCATCCCCACATCGACTGCTGGAGCGGGGCGTCCTGGATCAGGCGCGTCATGGACGTGCACAACTGGACGAGTTGATCGCGCACCGGGGCGTCACTCGGAGGCGGCTCCGGCGCCGGCAGCAGGCGCCGGAACGCCGCCGCGATCAGTGAGTCGGTGGAGGGGAAGTTGCGGTACAGCGTGGTCCGGGCGACGCCGGACACGCGGGTGACCGCGTCCACCGTCACCGCCGCGGCACCACCTGACAGGAGCAGGTCCACCGCGGCGTCCAGGAGTTTTCCCCGCGAGCGGGCGCGGCGCGGATCGGTCGGAGACTGCATGGGTCCATTGTGACGGCCCCCGGTGGGATACGGTGTGGTGACCCGACCGATACCGGCGGTATCGTTTCTTCAGATGTCGCCACCTCCGACCCCAGGGAGCCGAAGTGCTGGAACTGACCACCGGACGGCGCCGCTGGCTGCTGTTCGTCAACATCGTGGCGGTGTCGCTGGTCGTCGCCACGATGTCCGCGCTGTACACCTCCCTCCCGGACATCGCCGTGGCCACCGGGGCCACCCAGGCCCAGCTGACCTGGATCGTCGATTCCTACACGCTGGCGCTCGCCGCGCTCGTGCTCACCGCAGGCGCCCTGGGCGACCGCTTCGGTCGCCGGGCCACCCTCATCGTGGGGCTGGCCCTGTTCACCGTGTCCTCGGCCCTGCCCATCTGGCTGGACTCGCCGCTCTGGGTGATCGTCCTGCGTGCGGTGGCCGGAGTGGGCGCGGCGTTCGTCATGCCCTCCACGCTCTCGCTGCTCACCGCCAGTTTCCCGTCCGAACGTCGCGGCTCCGCGGTGGGCATGTGGGCCGGGTTCGCGGGTATCGGCGGGATCGTCGGCCTGCTCAGCTCGGGGGTCATGCTGGAGGTGTGGTCGTGGAAGGCGATCTTCGTGGTCTACTCCGGCATCGGTCTGCTGGTGCTCCTGGCCGCCCTCACGATCGGTGAATCCGTGGCGTCCCGGCACGGGCGGCCGGACGTGCTGGGATCCGTGTTCTCGGCGCTGGCGGTCGGCGGCGTCGTCTTTGGCCTCATCGAGGGCGCGCACACGAGTTTCTCCGACCCCCTCGTCGTCGTCACCCTCATCGTGGCCGCGGTGAGCCTGCTGGCCTTCGTCCTGGTCGAACTCCGTGCCACCGATCCCCTTCTCGACGTGCGGTACTTCCGCCGGCGGGGCTTCGCCACGGGTTCCATCTCCGTCGGGATGCAGTTCCTGACGATCTTCGGGTTCTTCCTGCTGATCGTGCAGTACCTGCAGTTGGTCAAGGGGTACGACCCGATCGCCGCCTCCCTGGCGTTGGCTCCGATGGCGCTGCCGGTCCTGCTCTTCTCGCTGGTCTCGCCCCGCATCACCGCCGTGGTCGGGCTGCGGGTCGTCTCCGTGGTGGGCGTCGGCGCGATCGCGGCCGGGATGATCCTGCTCTCCCGGCTGGGTGTCGACTCCACGTACTGGGACATCATGTGGCCGATGCTCGCGGCGGGCGTGGGTCTGGGGCTCTCGACGGCGCCGGCGACCTCGGCGATCGTCTCCGACATCTCCGTCGACGAACAGGGGGTGGCCGCCGCCGTCAACGACGCGATGCGCGAGGTGGGAGCCGCGATCGGCATCGCGCTCTCGGGCAGCATCCTGGCCGGCCGCTACGCCACCGGGATCGTCGACGTCCTGCCCGGCGTGCCCGAGTCCGGGCGACAGGCGGTGGAGAGCTCGTTCGCCGGCGCGGTGGAGTTCGTCGCCGTGGCCGGGCCGGC
>NZ_JAALED010000071.1:0-3346 GCF_014145155.1 Dietzia sp. B19
TGGCGGCCGCGGACCCGCTCATGCCAGCCCGCGCAGACGCGAGGCGGTGGTGCCGGTCTCCCGCGCCCCGACCATCGAGTCCGCGTCGATCTGCACCGACCGGCCGGGTCGCCTCTCCCGGGAGCGGGTGGTCTCGTACGGGAACGGAATCATCGGGTGTCCTTTCCGGGACGCGGGCGACGTGCGTACGACAGGGCAGAACAGACCGATGGGTCCATCTATTCCCCACGCCCGCACCCCCACTCCGACCGCCCGGGCGGTGAACACTGGCTTAACGGGATCGCGGCGATCCCGCCCCACCACTACAGTCATGGGATGCGCACCGTCCTCCATACCAAGCTCGACGAGTTCTCCGACCAGCTGGTCCGGTTCTGCGAGATGAACAACCGACTCCTCGACCTCGCCACCGTGGCGCTGCTCGAGGGTGACGAGGTCGCCGCCACCGAGGTCATCGACGGCGCGGCCGAGGTGGAGGATCTGCGCGAGGCGAGCGAGCAGCACGCCTTCGATCTGCTGTTGCTCGAGGCACCCGTGGCCCGCGACCTGCGGCAGGTGGTCTCCGGCATCTACATCGTCGAGCACTTCACGCGGATGGCCGCCCTCACCGGCCACATCGCCCGCGTCGCCCGCCGACGCCACCCCAACCCGGTCATCCCCGGGCCCGTGGTCCCGACGATCCGCGAATTCGCGGAGCGGGACTCGGCCATGGCCCGGAATCTCGGGCAGCTGCTCCCCACCAAGGACGTCCGCCTCGCTCGCTCACTCGATTCGGAGGACGACGCGGTCGATTCCCTCCACGCCGACCTCATGCGGCAGATCTCCGCCGAGGACTGGCCGCACGGCTCGGTCGCGGCGGTGGATCTGGCGCTGCTCGCCCGCTACTACGAGCGGTTCGCCGATCACACGGTCAGTATCGCCAACCGCGTGGTCTACCTCGCCACGGGTGAGAGGCCCGGGGGCGGGTCGCTCTCCCACCTCGAGGACGGCACCGTCCTCGACTGACCCGATCCGATCTCCGATGTGAGGAGCCCGCCGTGTCCCGTCCCATCCACTTCGAGATCCACGCCTCCGATCCCGCGCGGGCGTGCGCGTTCTACGCTGCCGTCTTCGGCTGGACCTACCAGGACTGGAGCGACTTCGCCGGGTCACCGTACTTCGGCGTGACCTCCGGCCCCGAGGACCAACCGGGCATCAACGGCGCGATCATGCAGCGCAACGGCGACACCCCTGCGACGGGATCGCCCGTCGCCGGCGCGGTGCTCACGATGGGGTGCGGGGACTTCGACGCCACCGCCCGCGCGATCCTCGACGCCGGCGGGACGGTGGCCATGGACAAGCACGCCCTGCCGGGTATGGCGTGGCAGGGCTACTTCCTCGACACCGAGGGCAACGTGTTCGGCATCCACCAACCGGACCCCGACGCGAAGTAGGGCGACCGCATGACCCGGGTGTGAGCCCGGGTCATGCGGTGGTGGGCGAGCCACCGTGGCGGGTCACCTGCTGCCGCGGGGCCTCACCGGCAGATCGCGCCCGTCGAGGCCGACTGCACGAGCTTGGAGTACTTGGCCAGCACACCGCGGGTGTAGCGCGGCGGGAGCGGCTCCCACCCGGCGCGACGCGCCTCCAGCTCGGCCTCGTCCACCAGCAGGTCCAGGGTCCCGTCGGACACGTCCAGGCGGATGCGGTCGCCGTCGCGGACCAGGGCGATCGGTCCACCGTCCACCGCCTCGGGGGCGATGTGGCCGACGCACAGGCCGGTGGTGCCACCGGAGAACCGCCCGTCCGTCATCAACAGCACGTCCTTGCCGAGCCCGGCGCCCTTGATGGCGCCGGTGATCGCGAGCATCTCGCGCATGCCCGGGCCGCCCTTGGGCCCCTCGTAGCGGATCACCACGACGTCCCCGGCGGTGATCGTGCCGTCCTCCAGCGCGTCCATGGCGGAGCGCTCCCGCTCGAACACGCGGGCAGTGCCCTCGAAGACATCGGAGTCGAAGCCGGCGGACTTGACCACGGCGCCCTCCGGGGCGAGCGACCCGTGCAGGATCGTGATGCCGCCGGTCGGGTGGATCGGCTCGCTCATCGCGCGCAGCACCAGCCCGTCCGGGTCCGGCGGGGCGATGTCCGCGAGGTTCTCGGCGACGGTGCGTCCGGTGACGGTGAGGCAGTCGCCGTGTAGGAGTCCCGCGTCGAACAGGGCCCTCATGACCACCGGAACACCGCCGATCCGGTCGACGTCGGTCATCACGTGCGCACCGAACGGCTTGACGTCCGCGAGGTGCGGCACCCTGGCGCCGATGCGGGCGAAGTCGTCGAGCGTGAGCTCGACCTCCGCCTCGCTGGCGATCGCGAGCAGGTGCAGGACGGCGTTGGTGGATCCACCGAAGGCCATGACCACGGCGATCGCGTTCTCGAACGCCTCCTTGGTCATGATGTCCCGGGCGGTGATCCCGCGGCGCAGCAACTCGACCACGGCCTCCCCGCTCGCCTTGGCGTAGTCGTCCCGCCGACGATCCGGAGCGGGCGGGGACGCACTGCCCGGGAGGGACATCCCGAGCGCCTCGGCCGCGCTCGCCATGGTGTTGGCGGTGTACATGCCGCCGCACGCCCCCTCGCCCGGACAGATGGCGCGCTCGATGGTGTCGACGTCCTCGCGACTCATCAGACCGCGCGAGCACGCCCCGACGGCCTCGAACGCGTCGATGATGGTGACCTGCTTCTCCGTGCCGTCGGAGAGCGTGGCGAAGCCGGGCAACGTGGACCCCGCGTAGAGGAAGACGCCGGCCAGGTCGAGGCGCGCGGCGGCCATGAGCATCCCCGGTAGGGACTTGTCGCAGCCGGCGAGCAGCACCGACCCGTCGAGCCGCTCGGCGCTCATCACCGTCTCGACACTGTCGGCGATCACCTCGCGGGACACGAGCGAGAAGTGCATGCCCTCGTGTCCCATCGAGATGCCGTCGGACACGGAGATGGTGCCGAACTCGAGCGGGTACCCGCCGCCGGAGTGGACGCCCTCCTTGACCGCCTTGGCCAGCCGGTCGAGGGAGAGGTTGCACGGGGTGATCTCGTTCCACGAGGACGCGACGCCGATCTGGGGCTTGACCCAGTCGTCGTCCCCCATCCCGACCGCGCGGAGCATGCCCCGCGCCGCGGTCTTCTCGAGGCCGTCGGTGACGTCCCGGCTGCGGGGCTTGATGTCCACACCGTCGCGGGTGCTCGTCTGATCAGTCTGCTGCGTCATACCGCCAGACTAGGCGGTGGACGGGAGAGGGCCGCAGGAGACGCGACGGGTCAGACCGGGGTCAGCTCGAGCAGGCGCCCGCCCGGGCCGTCCTCGAGCACCCAGATC
>NZ_JAALED010000072.1:0-2976 GCF_014145155.1 Dietzia sp. B19
GAGCGGCTGGTCACCGACGCGATCCTCTCCGTCGAGGCCGCGGTCCGCGCGGACCAGCTGGCGGTGGGCGACCCCACGACCGGCGACCTCCCGGTCCCCGACAGCGGCGAGGCCCGCGACCGCACGGTCCTGACCCTGCCCCCGGAGGCCACGCCGCAGAACGTGCTCACCGCGATGCTCACCGACACCGGGATGCGCGAGCGGATGCTCGACAGCGCGTTCACGAAGGTGGGAGTGGGAACGGCCGCGGGCGAGGACGGAGTGATCCACGTCGTACTCGACTTCGAGCGGGGGTAGCACGACCAGGGGTTCTTCCGGTTAACTGTGTGAAAATACGGCTAGATTTCTTTTCCCCCTAGCCCGGCGGGGACTTGCTCTCTACCGTGGCCTCTGCACGCCCTCCCCCTCGGGGTGTGCAGAACTGGAGATCCCTCGTGCGTCGCACTTCCCCTCGTTTCGTCAAGCCCCTCGCCGTCTGCGCTGCCGCCACCATGGCTGTCGCCGGACTCGGCGTCCCCGCGGCCTCTGCGCAGCAGTTCCTCATGCCGGGCTCGTCGTTCGGCGTCGCCGTCGGCGGCGGCGGTACGGTCCCGGCCCTCGATCCCACGAGCGCCGAGTACCGCCAGCAGCTCCACGACGCCACCAACGCCGCGCGCGTGGCCAACGGCCGGGCTCCGCTCCCGTCCAACGACGCGCTCGTCCGGTTGGCCACCGCCTGGAGCCAGGTGCAGGCCGCGGAGAACCGCATGTACCACAACCCCGATCTGCGCGACCAGGTCCCGGCCGGCACCACGCGCTGGTCGGAGAACGTGCTGCAGAACTGGCGCAACGCCACCCCTCAGCAGCTGGTCAACCAGTGGATGGCGTCCACCGGACATAGGCTCAACCTGCTGCGCACCGACCACACCTCGATGGGTATGGGCGTCGCCGTGGCCGGCGACAACAAGCTCTACGCCACCCAGGTGTTCACCCGGAGTTGAGTCGGGTCCGACCGTTCGCGGTCGGCAGCACTCATCCATAGCCACTCATCGATCAGGACGTTCCGCACACGTTTCGCGAGAAGCAGGTGTGCGGAACGTCCTTTTCGATGTGCGGGCCCGGCCGAGGCGCGGCGTCAGCCGACCATCCCCGCCAGCATCGCCCCGAGCCCCTCGTCGAATCGCGAGTCGTAGTCCACGCGCGGCATCGCGGGGTCCACGGCGGCGAGGTTGTGGTGGGTCTGCTCCTCGATCGTCACGCCGAGGACGTAGGCGGTGAGAGCCGTGGTCAGGCCCGCCGCCCGATCGCCGCCCCCGTGCCGCGCACACGTCCGTGCGACCGCGTCGGCCACCGGGTTCACCGCACCGGCAGCCAGCCCCAGTGCCACGATCTCGGCCCCGTCGGGCACCCCCGCGACAGCGATCCGCATCGCCCGGGTCACCCCGCGCAGTTCGTCGGCGGCCGATGCGCCGGCCTTCACCGGGGCCACGTCCGCCAGGACCCGTTCGGCGACGGCGGTGAGCAGCGCCTGCTTTGACGGGAAGTGCCAGTACAGAGCACTCGGCTGGACGTTCAGCCGCGTCGCCAGCGTGCGCATCGACATGCCGGGCAACCCCGCTTCATGCAGGAGTCCGAGCGCGGTGTCGACGACGGCCGACTTGTTGAGAGCCACGACCGGTAACCCTATCGCCCCTCCCGCGGCTCCGACGCGCCTGCAACCTGAACGCTGTACAAGTCGGCGAATTCCCGCTACCTTAACGGCGTTCAATGAACGGCGTTCAGGAGGAACCATGGCCACCACGACCACCCGTTGGCACGAGCTCGCGGACCGCATTCTCGACGGCGGGGCGATCGACGCGACGGAGGCACTCGCCGTGCTCGACTCGTCCGACGCCGAGCTCATGGAGGTGGTCGCGGCCGCGTCCCGGCTGCGGTTCGAGCACTTCGGCAACAAGGTCAAGGTCAACTACCTGGTCAACCTCAAGAGCGGCCTGTGCCCGGAGGACTGTTTCTACTGCTCGCAGCGCCTCAACTCCACCGCCGGGATCCTGCGCTACACCTGGCTGAACACCGAGGAGGCCGTCACCGCGGCCAAGGCGGGCATCGCGGCCGGCGCCTCGCGCGTGTGTCTGGTCGCCAGCGGCACCGGCCCGAGCAACCGCGAGGTCGGCAAGGTCTCCGACATCATCGAGGCCATCAAGTCCGACACCCCGGGCGTCGAGGTGTGCGCCTGCCTGGGCGCGCTGAAGGACGGTCAGGCCGAGAAGCTCTGCGCGAGCGGCGCCGACGCCTACAACCACAACCTCAACACGGCGGAGAGCCACTACGAGGAGATCTGCACGACCCACACCTACGCCGACCGCGAGCACACCGTGAGCCAGGCGCACGGCGCGGGCCTGTCGGCGTGCTCGGGCTTCATCGCCGGCATGGGCGAGACCCGCGAGCAGCTGGTCGAGCTGGCCTTCGACCTGCGCGCCAAGGGCGTCGACTCGATCCCGGTGAACTTCCTGCTGCCCTTCGACGGCACCCCGCTCGAGGGCGTGGACACGCTCAACCCGCGCGACTGCCTGCGGATCCTCGCGATGGTCCGGTTCGTCGCCCCCGACACCGAGATCCGGATGGCCGCCGGCCGCGAACGCCACCTCGGCTACCTCCAGGGCATGGGCCTCTTCGTGGCCAACTCGCTGTTCCTCGGCGACTACCTCACCAGCGAGGGCCAGCCCGGCGGCGAAGACCTGCAGATGATCGCCGACGCCGGGCTCGAGGTCCTGCAGATGGACGGGGCCGGCCATGCGCCTCACCACCCCGCGAACCCGGGAACGGCTCCCGCGGCAGTGCCCGGTGCTGCGCCCGTGGCGGCGCCCGCCGCTCAGGAGAAGCAGGAGAAGAAGGTCGCCATCCGCACGCGCGGTGCCGGCACCAGCGAGCCCGCGAACGCCTGACATGTCCGCCCCGCGTCACCTCACCGCCTCCCCCGCCGCGCTCCTGGCCGCGGAC
>NZ_JAALED010000073.1:0-3770 GCF_014145155.1 Dietzia sp. B19
CGATCACGACGTCGGGGGTGACCTGCGCGGCCGGGTCCTGCGGGTCGGCGGCGAGAACGCGCAGGGTCTGGCCGAGCGCCACCGCCGACTGGTGCGTCATGCGGGCGAGCTGCCCGCCTCCGATCATCGCCACGACGGGCGAACCGAGAGGATTGCGGCGGATGCGCGAGTCGTCGTTCACGTGGTCCATGTTCTCACGGGTGGTGGGGAGGTCACCGACGCCCCGGCAGCCCCCAGCGGAAGCGGGGTGGCGGGGCGAGGGGGCCGGGCGGGGGCACCGCGGGCAGACGGAGCAGTTCGTCGTAGACCGTGGCGTGGACCCGCGCCACGGCGGGGACATGGTCGATCTCGACCGGGGGCAGGTGTCCGCACTCGAGGATGAGACACCCGGTGCCCAGGGCCCGGTCGGTGAGGGTGTGCCGGAACCGCACGGCACTGATCCGGCGCAACGGCACGTCCACACACCGTCGCGTCGAGCCGGCCGGCCGGTAGAGCACGCGCTCGTCGGTCACCACGAGGTCGGTGCGCGCCCACCGCAGCGCGGGCCACAGGCCGAAGCGCAGGACAACGAGGAGGTAGATCCCCGCCACCATCGCCCAGGTCGCGGCCCGGTCCCCCGAGTGCACGACCTGCGTCTCGATGAACCCCCCGGCGATCCCGGCGAGACCGGCGCCGATCACCGTCACCAGTGCGGGGCGCACGAGCGCGCGCCAGTGCGGGTGGCTGTGGACGATCAGCGTCTCCCCCGGAGAGACGACCGAACGGACGAACCCCACGGGTCAGCCGCCCCACCGGCCGGCGGCCGGACGCACGTGGGTCACGTCCCCGGCGGCCACGGACAGCTCCCCGTCCGGGGTGACGACGACGAGGCGGCCCTCCCTGTCCACGCGTGCGGCTCGCCCTGTCCGTACGACGTCGCCCGGCAGTTCGACGCGGACCTCGGCCCCGACGGTCGAGCAGGCCGCCGAGTACTCGGCCATGAGCTCGTCCGAGATGGTCGATCCGCTCCCGCGTTCGCATCGACGCCACTGCTCGTGCCGGTGCGCCAGGGCCTCGAGGACCGCCCGTGCGACGACGTCACGGTCGGTCGTCCCACCGGAGAGGGCGAGGGAGGTCGCGTGCGGGACAGGCAGTTGCTCCCGCGTCAGTGTCACGTTGATCCCCACACCCACCACCAGCGCGGGAAGGCGCAACTCGAAGTCCCCCTCCGCGGGGACCGTCGTCATCTCCGAGAGGATCCCCGCGATCTTGCCCCCGTCGACGAGCACGTCGTTGGGCCACTTGAGTGTGGCGTCCACCCCGCCCGCCGCCACGAGTCCGTCCCGGATCGCGAGACCCGTGACCAGGGGCAGCCACCCGAACAGGGTGGGTGAGACCGAGCCGGGGCGCAGCAGGACACTCACCACCACCTGGGTCCGCGGAGGCGCCGTCCACGTGCGTCCGAGCCGCCCGCGTCCCGAGGCCTGGTACTCGGCCAGGAGCACACCGCGGTCCGCGGCACCAAGTCCCGCTCGCCTCATCGCCTCGGCGTTGGTCGACCCGACCTCCTCCAGGACCTCGAGGGAGGTGTACGGCGCACCCGGCCTCTCGACCAGCTCCCGGCGGAGGGCATCGGCGTCGAGCGGGCGCGGCGATTCGGGTCCGGGGTCTGCGTGCACGACGTCCAGAGTAGGTCCGAACCCCGCCCGACGGCGGGGTCGGTGTCGGGGGAGTAGGCCGGGTCACGTCGCCACGGAGCCACCCGAGTCGTTAGAGTCTTACAACATGACGACTGCCTCAGAACCGGACGTGAGTGACGACGTCCAGACCGACGCTGCGACGCCCGACATCCACACGACCGCCGGGAAGCTGTCCGAGCTGCGTCGGCGGCTCGACGAAGCCCGTGCACCGATGGGACAGGCCGCGGTCGACAGGACGCACGACAAGGGCCTGATGACGGCCCGCGAGCGGATCGAGAACCTGCTCGATCCGGGCTCGTTCGTCGAGATCGACGCGCTCGCCCGCCACCGCGCCACGACCTTCGGCCTGGCCGAGCGTCGGCCGCTGGGCGACGGTGTCATCACCGGGTACGGCACCATCGACGGCCGGAGCGTCTGCGTCTTCTCGCAGGACGCCACCGTCTTCGGCGGCTCCCTCGGTGAGGTCTACGGCGAGAAGATCGTCAAGGTCATGGACCTGGCGCTCAAGACCGGCCGCCCGATGATCGGCATCAACCACGGCGCCGGTGCCCGCATCCAGGAGGGTGTGGTCTCGCTCGGCCTCTACGGCGAGATCTTCCACCGGAACGTCCAGGCGTCCGGCGTGATCCCCCAGGTGTCCCTGATCATGGGCCCCTCCGCCGGTGGACACGTCTACTCCCCCGCCCTCACCGACTTCACCGTGATGGTCGACAAGACCTCGCAGATGTTCGTCACCGGCCCGGACGTCATCAAGACGGTCACCGGCGAGGAGGTCACCCAGGAGGAGCTCGGCGGCGCCACCACGCACATGACCAAGTCGGGCGTCTCGCACTACACCGCCAACGACGAGCAGGACGCCCTCGACTACGTCAAGGACCTGCTGTCGTACCTGCCCAGCAACAACCGCGCCGAGGCTCCCCGCTTCCCGGTCCCGCCGACCGAGGGCGCGATCGAGGACAACCTCACCCTCGAGGACCACGAGCTCGACACGATCATCCCGGACTCCTCCAACAGCCCGTACGACATGCACGAGGTCATCTCGCACATCGTCGACGACGGGGAGTTCCTCGAGACCCAGGCGCAGTACGCCATGAACGTGATCGTCGGGTTCGGCCGGGTCGAGGGCCGCAGCGTCGGCGTCGTGGCCAACCAGCCCACCCAGTTCGCGGGCTGCCTGGACATCAAGGCCTCGGAGAAGGCCGCGCGCTTCGTCCGCACCTGCGACGCCTTCAACATCCCCATCCTCACCCTGGTCGACGTCCCCGGCTTCCTGCCGGGCACCGGCCAGGAGTTCGACGGGATCATCCGCCGCGGCGCGAAGCTGCTGTACGCCTACGGTGAGGCCACCGTCGGCAAGGTCACCGTGATCACCCGCAAGGCCTACGGCGGCGCCTACGACGTCATGGGGTCCAAACACATGGGCGCCGACATCAACCTGGCGTGGCCGACTGCCGAGATCGCCGTCATGGGCGCGTCCGGGGCCGTCGGGTTCGTCTACCGAGACCAGCTCAAGCAGGCCGCGGCGAACGGAGACGACGTCGACGCGCTCCGACTCAAGCTCCAGGCCGAGTACGAGGACACCCTCGTCAACCCGTACGTCGCCGCCGAGCGGGGTTACGTCGACGCCGTCATCCCGCCGTCGCACACCCGGCTGCAGGTGGCCCAGGCGCTCCGCCTGCTCGACCGCAAGGTCGTCGAGGTGCCCGCCAAGAAGCACGGGAACATCCCGCTGTGACCGCCGCCGAGCAGCAGCAGGACGCGGAGAAGTCGGCCACGGACGACAAGGCCGCGGCGCCGTTCTTCCAGGTCGTGCGCGGCAACCCCACCGCGGTCGAGGTGGGCATCCTGTCCGCCGTACTGGCGACCGCGCAGGGTAACGCCGTCCACGAGGGCGAGTTCCCCACGGGCATCAAGGACGACTGGGGGTCCTACGAGGACCGACTGCGGCCTCCGTTCGGCTACAACCCCACGTCGTTCCTCAACCGCCGCCAGTACTGACCCGGCCCACACACGGCAGCACCACACAGCCGCCCCCGACCACACAGCCGCCCCCGACCCTGCCCGCCTGCGCGCACCAAAGCGCAGGCGGGC
>NZ_JAALED010000570.1:0-5155 GCF_014145155.1 Dietzia sp. B19
CGTCCGAGATCACCGCAGCAGGCCAGGCCTCTCCCAACTCGAGTCGAGCTTGTCAGAGAAGAACCTTGATCAGATCTTGACGAAACGATGACCCAGATCTCGCAGTTCACACCGCAGAATCGAGTTTCTAAGACAGGCGAGGAGTTGAGTATGATGGGGTGGCTTTACGGTGTGAACTGGATCGACATCGTTCTGTTGATCGCGTTCGTACTCGGTTTCTGGGCGATGGTTCTGGCCTTGGCGACCAGTCTTTTTGGAGGGCATCGGCACCTGCGCGGGCCGCACTCTCCTGCTAATGGGGTCGTCTCTTCCGGTATCTCATTCGCATCTCCCGCAGGGACCGCGACTTCGCGAAGCGTCGATCATGATGAACGCTGACGCCACGGGGCGGGCAGGTGCGCTAAGCCGTGCGCCGCGCGTGCTGGTCTCCCGCCGGTCCTGCTTGGCCGGATCGCTTCTCGCCGGCGCCGGCGCTCTGACTGCATGTTCTGGTTCCGGATCAGCCACGGGCAGTCCCGTGGGAGCCTCGTCAGATCTCGTGAGGCGGCTTGAACAGGAGCGACGCTCCCCCGGCCAAACGGTGGTATCCGCGCAGTTGACCCCCCGTCCGGTCGATGTTGATCTGGGTGGCCGCGTTGTCTCAACGTGGGGATATGACCAACAATTGCCAGGCCCACTGGTGCGGGCCCAAGCTGGAGATCGGCTGCAGATCACCGTGGACAACCAGCTGCCACAGGAGACCAGCGTGCACTGGCACGGGATCGCCATGAGCAACGACATGGACGGGGTTCCCGGGTTGACACAGGACCCGATCGCACCAGGCACCACGTTCACCTACGACTTCACCGCCCCAGACCCAGGCACGTACTTTTACCACTCACATTCGGGTCTGCAACTCGATCGGGGCCTGTACGGAGTGGTGATCATCGATGATCCGGACGAGCCCGGCGACTACGACCATGAATGGCTCGTGGTCCTTGACGACTGGCTCGATGGGACCGGTCGGACTCCCGACGATGTCGCCCGTGATCTGGGCATCGGTGCCGACACCGCAGATGCCGGGATGCAGGGGATGGACCACGACATGATGGACATGCATGGGGGTGAGGGGTCGATGATCTCCCCCATCCTCGGCAGCGCCGGGGATGTCACCTACCCGCACTTTCTGATCAATGGGCGACTCCCTGTCGACCCCTACGTCTGGAGAGCGTCGCGGGGCCAACGCGTGCGCATCCGGTTCGTTAATGCCGGCGCCGACACCGCGTTCCGGGTAGCGCTTGGCGGGCACCGGATGACCGTCACTCACACCGACGGCTTTCCCGTGCTTCCCGAGGACACCGATTCCCTTCTGATCGGCATGGGTGAACGGTTCGATGTTGTGGTCACGCTCGGCGACGGCGTGTTCCCGTTGTTCGCTCAGCCCGAAGGCAAGGATGGTCACGCGCAGGCCCTCGTACGTACAGCAGCGGGCGATCTCCCGACAAATTCCCGACCAGTCGAAGTGGACCGGCGTCCGCTATTGGGTACCGACTTATCCCCCAGCGAGGCAGTACGTCTGTCTAGCCAAAGTCATGATCGGTACCACAGCGTCGACCTGGGCGGGACGATGTCGCCGTACCGGTGGACCCTCAACAGCCAAGTCCACCCGGATTCGGCGCCGCTGGAGGTCAACAGTGGGGAGCGGGTGCGAATGCGGATGCGGAACATGTCCGACATGTTCCACCCGATGCACCTGCACGGACATACGTTCGCGCTCGCGGACAGCGGGCTTCGCAAAGATACCGTCACGATTCGGCCGATGCGCACTATTGAGATCGAGTTCGACACCGATAATCCTGGCCAGTGGGCGTTGCACTGCCACAACGCCTATCACCAAGAGGCCGGGATGATGACCACTCTGTCCTACCTCGCCTGACCGGCAAGGTGATCCACCCGCGGGCCCGAAAGTCCGCAGAAGAAAGGGAACCCAGATGAATCGAAAGAAGCTTGTGATGACCGCCGCTGCCGCCGCGGTCCTGCTGGGGCTGTCCGCCTGCACCAGCGACGAGACCGACACGGCCAGCGAGACCACGACCGCCGTCGAGACCACTGCGACCAGCGGGAGTTCGACCACCGAGCAGGCAGAGGAGTCAGCTCAGCATTCCGAGGCTGACGTGATGTTCGCCCAGATGATGATCCCCCACCATGAGCAAGCCATCGAGATGAGCGACATCATCTTGTCCAAGGATGATGTCCCCGCCGACGTCACCTCGCTGGCCGAGGAGATCAAGGCCGCCCAGGGGCCCGAGATCGCGCAGCTGACCGACTGGCTCGAGCAGTGGGGAGAGCCGACGCAGCCCGAAGGCATGGACATGGACATGGACATGGGCGGTGACCATGACATGGCGCAGATGGAGGGCATGCTCTCCGATGAGGAATTGCAGCTGTTGTCCGACGCTCCCGGCCCTGAGGCTGCCGAGTTGTTCCTCAACCAGATGATCGCCCACCACGAAGGCGCCGTGGCCATGGCCGAAGACCAGGTCGAGAACGGCACGTACCCGCCGGCTGTCGACCTGGCGCAAACCATCATCGACACCCAGCAGCAGGAAATCGACACCATGCAGCAGATGCTCGACTCCATGTAAAAAAACGAAGGCTCGCATTCCCGGCGGGGTCGATGGCAGTCCGACCCCGCCGGAGACCGTCTGGGCATCAACACATTTTCTTGTCCCTGCCAGAAACGAGATACGCACTCATGCTTTCGCACCGAAAGCGGGCCTGGACCCCAATAGCCATCCTTGCATCGGCTCTCATCGCGACCGCGTGTTCGAGCCCGCAGCAGACGCCAGCACCCGAATCCGGGGACGCCTCATCGACGGTCGGCACCGCATTAACACCCGCGCTTGACCATGTGCACGGACTCCACCTCGATGCTGAGGGAAGGGTGCTGGCCGGCACGCATACGGGGCTTTTCGTCCTCAACCCCGATGGCGCGACCACCCGCGTCGGCGACGCCGACGACGACTTCATGGGGCTCACAGGCGCGCCCGGGACGGATAACCTCTACGCTTCGGGCCATCCTGGCCCGTCAAGCTCCGCCCCCAATCCTCTCGGACTCATCGAGAGTGTCGACGGCGGCCAGTCGTGGGCGACGAAATCCCTCTCCGGCGAAGTCGACTTTCACGCCCTGACCACTGACGGAAACACCCTTGTCGGATTCGACACCGCCAACGGAATTCGAACGTCCACCGACTCGGGCGTCAGTTGGACCGACGGCATCGAGATGGCCGCGAGAGCATTGGCGATTACCGACGAGGGCATCTGGGCCACAACCGCAGGAGGCCTACAACTCAGCACCGACATCGGGCGCACATTCGCATCAGTACCAGCTGCTCCCGAACTCCTGCTGATATCTGCAGCCGAAGACGGCACCCTCTGGGGGATCGATACCGACGGCACCGCCTGGCGCAAGAACGTCAACGACGATGAGTGGCAGCAGGGACCAGTTGTCGGTGATGTCGAAGCCATCATCGCCGCGGACCAGGACACTGCCTACGCTGCTGATGGACGGTCATTTCATACATTAACGATTCCCTGAAACGTCGTCGGCGGCGCAAACCAAGGCCGACCGAAGACGGAATGGAAACTACCGGTCAGAACGCATACGAACTCGAGGGAGAAGTGGTGAGGAAAGAAGCGATGCTCGCAGGCGGAGCCGCACCAGAGCGCACACCGGCGAAACGGCTTGCCTCGGTCGCGGTGGCCTTGGTGGCCGCAGTAGGGCTGAGCGCGTGCACGATCGGAGATACCGAGGACACCTCGACGGCCGCTGCACCGAAAGAAGCCCCCGCCGCTGCGGCCGTCATTCACACCTCGTTCGAAGATGGGACAGTGGCCGCGACGCCGCGGGAACCGATCGTCTTGGATGTGACAGACGGTGCGTTCGACGATGTCACGGTCACAAACGAAGAAGGCCGCGAGGTCGAAGGCGAGTTCAACGCGGAACGCTCCCAGTGGCGCACCACCGAGACTCTGGGCTACAACCGGGATTACTCGATCGAGGCGAGCGCTACTAACGACGACGGTGAGACGATTACAGACTCGTCCTCGTTCAGCACCGTGGTCCCGAACTCGACCACCAGCGCGAGCCTGGTGACCGGTCAGGGCCACACGGTAGGTATCGCGCAGCCGGTCGCGGTGCGTTTCGAGTCCGCCGTCGGCGACCGTAAGGCCGTCCAGGACGCCATCGAGGTCACCACGACCCCCGCCGTCGAAGGAGCCTTCTACTGGGTGTCGCCCTCGGAGGTTCGCTGGCGCCCCGCCGAATTCTGGGCACCGGGCACCGAGGTCGACGTCGACGTCAACATCTACGGCACCGATATGGGCGAAGGCCTTTACGGAGCCCAGGACGCAAACAGCAACTTCACGATCGGCGACGAGGTCATCACCACGATCGACGACAACACCAAGACAATGACGACCCGAATCAATGGCGAGGTCGTCAGCAGTAGCCCGGTCTCACTAGGAAAGGCATCGACACCCACCCCGAACGGCACCTACTACATCGGCGACCGATACGAATCGCTCATCATGGATTCATCGACGTTTGGTGTGCCGGTCGACTCGGCCGACGGCTACCGGCTTTCAGTCAACTGGGCCACCCAGATGTCCTACAGCGGGATCTACGTCCATGCCGCCCCATGGTCCGTTGAACAACAGGGCTTCACCAACGTCAGTAACGGCTGTATCAATGTCACCGACGCCTACGCCAAGTCGTTCCAGAACAGCAGCAACCGGGGCGACGTGGTCAAGGTCATCAATACCGTCGGACCGACGCTTCCCGGGACCGACGGGCTGGGCGACTGGAACATCCCGTGGGAAACCTGGCGTGCTGGAAATGCCGACCTAGCCCGGGTGATTCACGGGGATCTGCGGATCGCTGGGCGAAAATAGACCGAAGTGCTTCCTGAACAGGGGAAACTGGGACTTGTCTAAGGTTCCATGTCCCCACACAGAAAGCACTCGGTAGGTGAAGCGTTACTTCGTGGTCGGCCGGGCTGTCCGTTACTGCTGATGGTGTCGGGGTGATCTCCCACGCCGGAGCCATCGCACCACGCCTTCTGGCTGATCAGGTGGGGCTGACAACTGAACTGTCAGGGGCCATGGCCCGCCGCCG
>NZ_JAALED010000570.1:5274-5466 GCF_014145155.1 Dietzia sp. B19
CGCGCGTGCCCGCACCGGCGGCACGTGTGGTCGCACCTGCCCGGCGGGGTGCCCGCATCGGCGTGTGCGGGGCGGGATCTGGGATCGACGGTCGTGCTCGATGTGGATGCCACCATCGTGGTCACCCACAGCGAGAAGGAGAACGCCGCGCCGACGTACAAGCGCACGTTCGGCTACCACCCGATCGGCGTG
>NZ_JAALED010000570.1:5476-5605 GCF_014145155.1 Dietzia sp. B19
CGCCACGATCGTGGTCACCCACAGCGAAAAAGAGAACGCCGCACCGACGTACAAGCGCACGTTCGGGTACCACCCGATCGGTGTGTGGTGCGACAACACAGGGGAGTTCCTCGCCGCGAGCCTGCGCCC
>NZ_JAALED010000570.1:5745-5976 GCF_014145155.1 Dietzia sp. B19
GTTCTCCATCACCGCCCCGCTACGCCGGGCCATCGCGATCTGCCCAGAGGCTGCGTGGGGGCCGGCATTGAATCCCTCCGGCGACATCCGAGACGGGGCCGAGGTTGCCGAACTGACCGGCTTTCTCAGCCCCAGGATGCTCGCCAAGTGGCCAGACGGAATGCGAGTCATCGTCCGCCGCGAACGGCCCCACCCCGGCGCCCAACTGTCGATGTTCGAGGAGATCGACGG
>NZ_JAALED010000570.1:5986-6280 GCF_014145155.1 Dietzia sp. B19
CGGCCCGTTGCGACGGGCCATCGTGACCTGCCCAGAGGAAGCGTGGGGGCCGGCATTGAACCCGTCGGGCGACATTCGCGACGGGGCCGAGGTTGCCGAACTGACCGGATTCCTCGCCCCCGGGCTGCTCGCCAAGTGGCCGGCGGGGATGCGGGTGATCGTCCGCCGCGAGCGGCCCCACCCGGGCGCCCAGCTATCGATGTTCGAGGAGATCGACGGGTGGCGCTACCAAGCATTCGTTACCAACACTGCCACCGGTCAGCTGCAGTTCCTCGAGGCCAGGCACCGGGCTCA
>NZ_JAALED010000570.1:6682-19516 GCF_014145155.1 Dietzia sp. B19
TCCTGCACGCCCACCCACGAAATGGATCCCGCCGTCACCCGACAGCAGCAATCCTCACGCTCCGTGAATCAGCGGGGCTAGCCTAAGAGGCCCTCGGCCAGGGTTCCGAACAATTGGTTGCGGATACAGACATGGCCGGGTGTTGGCCTGCGTTAATACGCGTCGCCCGTCTCTATGACGAACTGCTCAACTGCGGCGGCAAGGGCCTGGTTCGCGCTGCACCGCCAGCACGGTGAGCTCGTCTCCGCGCTTCCAAAGACCTTGCCGCCACGGCTCTTGCGCCCGCCTACTGGTCAATCCATACGGCGTCCGGGCGATCAGAGTGCAGGCGGAGTGAGCCGCGGACACAAGCGAACATCACCCTTGACCAATACCCCTACGGGGTATAGGTTCATTGGTGTTCGGATTGATCCGAGCCATCGGATGTCTCAACGAACTACACCCGTCAACGGAAGGAGCCGTCATGGCTACCAGCACCAAGGAGTACACCGTCCAGGGCATGACCTGCGGACACTGTGAGTCGTCGGTCAAGGAGGAAGTCGGCGAAATCGCGGGCGTCTCCATGGTGGAGGCCTCGAGCAAGACCGGAACGGTGTCGGTCTCCGGCGAGGGCTTCACCGACGAGCAGGTCGTCGCCGCCGTCAAGGAAGCCGGCTACACCGTCACCTCTTGACGCGAAGCGATCTCGCCAGCCCCAGCAGCTGGCGAGATCCCTGGCCCCGAGCACACCACCCGTTCACCGTGAAGGATTGATCCTCGATGACCCAGACTCAACCCTCCCAGATGCACCCCGCGGTGGATCTGATCGACATAGATCTGGGCGTCACGGGCATGACCTGCACTTCGTGCTCGGGGCGGGTCGAGCGCAAGCTCAACAAGCTCGACGGGGTGGACGCCACGGTCAACTTCGCCACCGAGTCCGCGTCCATCTCCTTCGACCCGAGCAAGGTCGACACGGACGCGCTCATCGAGACCGTGCGCGGTGCGGGATACGACGCGTTCACGATGAAGAATGACGACGACCAGGCTGTGGACGCAACTTCCGCAGGTGGCGGCGCCGGTCCCCGAGACCAGATCGAGGAGGCCAGGGAACGCGAGACCGCAGACCTCAAACACCGTCTGATTGTCTCGGCTGCACTCACGGTCCCGGTGGTCTTGCTGAGCATGATCCCGGCACTGCAGTTCACCAATTGGCAGTGGGCCGTGCTGACCATGGTCACCCCCATCTTCTTCTGGGGAGGCGCACCCTTCCACAAGGCCACCCTCGCCAACCTGCGGCACGGCTCGTTCACCATGGACACCCTGGTCTCCATGGGCACGGCGGCCGCCTACCTCTGGTCACTGTGGGCACTGTTCCTCGGCAACGCCGGCATGCCCGGCATGACCATGGAAGTGCATCTGCTGCCCACAAACTCCACGATGGACGAGATCTATCTGGAGACCGCCGCCGTGGTGATCTCCTTCCTGCTGCTGGGCCGCTGGTTTGAAACCAAGGCCAAGGGGCAGTCCTCCGCCGCACTCAAGGCGCTCCTCGACATGGGAGCCAAGGACGCCGCCGTCCTCCGCGACGGCGTCGAGGTCCGCATCCCCGTGGGTCAGTTGAAGGTCGGCGACATCGTCGTGGTGCGCCCGGGCGAAAAGATCGCCACCGACGGTCGCGTCACCGAGGGTTCGTCCGCGATCGACGAGTCCATGCTCACCGGCGAATCCGTCCCGGTTGAGGTCACGTCCGGCTCCACGGTGACCGGCGCAACCATGAACACCTCGGGAAGACTGCTGATCGAGGTCACCCGCACCGGCGAGAACACCACACTGTCCCAGATGGCCAAGCTGGTCACCGAGGCGCAGTCCAAGAAGGCCCCGGTCCAACGACTGGTCGACCGCATCTCGCAGGTCTTCGTGCCCATCGTGATCGTCATCGCGATCATCACCCTGCTCGTGCACTTGTTTGTGGTGGGAGCGGGACTGGCCACCGCGTTCACCGCCGCCGTGGCCGTGCTCATCATCGCCTGCCCGTGCGCACTGGGCCTGGCCACTCCCACCGCACTCCTGGTCGGTACCGGCCGCGGCGCCCAGATGGGACTGCTCATCAAGGGGCCCGAGGTCCTAGAGTCCACCCGGCGCGTCGACACCATCGTCATGGACAAGACCGGCACCGTCACCTCCGGAGTGATGTCCGTCAGCCAGGTCACCACTGCCGCCGGATTCGACCGGACGGATCTGCTGGTCAAGGCCGCTGCGGTGGAGGCCGCGTCCGAGCACCCGATCGCCCAGGCCATCGCCCGCGAGGGTGCAAAGAGTCTGGCGGGCGAGGGCCCCGTGGCCGACAGGGAGGCCGGATCCGCCATTCTGCCGGAGGTCACCGGGTTCACCAATACTGCAGGCCGTGGCGTCACGGGCACCGTCGACGGTGCCGTGGTGACCATTGGTCGCCCTGAGGGCTCCCTGCCGGCGGACCTGCGGACCGCGTTCGACGATGCCCAGAAGCAGGGCGGCACCCCTGTGGTCGCCCAGATCGACGGCACCGTCGCGGGCGTGATCACCGTCCGCGACACCGTCAAGCCCACCTCCGCCGAGGCGGTAGCCGGACTCAAAGCTCTCGGATTGACCCCGTGGCTACTCACCGGCGACAACGCCGGAGCCGCACGTGTCGTGGCCAGCGAGGTCGGCATTGATCCGGCCAACGTGATCGCCGAGGTCATGCCCCACGACAAGGTCGCCCAGATCGAGAAACTGCAGGCCAAGGGCAAGAACGTCGCCATGGTCGGCGACGGCGTCAACGACGCGGCAGCTCTCGCCCGGGCCGAGCTCGGACTGGCGATGGGCGCCGGCACGGACGTGGCGATCGAAGCCTCCGACATCACTCTGATGAACGACGACCTGCGATCCGCCGTGGACGCGATCAGGCTGTCACGCCGGACCCTGGGCACCATCAAGGGCAACCTATTCTGGGCGTTCGCCTACAACGTCGCACTGATCCCCGTCGCTGCGATCGGACTGCTCAATCCCATGCTCGCAGGCGTCGCAATGGCGTTCTCGAGTGTGTTCGTGGTGACCAACTCCCTACGCCTGCGCGGGTTCACCTCAAGCCACGCGACCCCCAACCACGACCAGACCAGGAGCCAGCAATGACGGATACCCCGGACCTCGCCATCGACCCTGCAGCCGAGCACGATGCCGAAGCCGCTGGCTGCGAGACCCACAGTCACCACGGCTACATGAAGGAAAAGGACCGCTACAAGGCCCGGCTCAAGCGGATCGAGGGCCAGGTGCGGGGCATCCACCGCATGATCGATGAGGAGCAGTACTGCATCGACATCCTCACCCAGGTCAGCGCCATCAATTCCGCACTGCGCAACGTCGCCCTCGGCCTGCTCGACGACCACATGCGCCACTGCGTCGCCGACGCAGTGAACGAGTCCGACGAGGCCGCAGAGATCAAATTCAAGGAAGTGGCCGACGCCATCGCCCGCTTCTCCCGCTAAGCGGGGGCGGGTAGGTGCATGGGAGGCCCCGGCAAGGTCGCGAGCAGGATGCTTCGCGGATGTAGCCGAGCCCCGAAATTCGGTGAACACGCCTCACCAACATACCCCGTTGGGGTATAGTTTGCGGGTGGGAAAGCCAATGAACTCGCACGGCAGAAACCAGGAGAGAACATGACATCTGATCGAATTCAGGATCCGGTCGACGCCGCCGGTTAGCTCGACGAACTCGCGGGCCCTATCCCGGGCTGGCAACCCGGTTGTTCCAATCGTCCCAGGCCATCACCGCAGGTCGTCACCGAAGAAGCCTTCGGGTTCGAGCAATGTGGCTACGGAGTCGGGCCAAAGGCAGCTCACCCTGGCCCACGCCCTTGGGCGCCCGAAAGACCAGCAGCGGCGGAGGGTGCTTCCATCGTTCCGAGCGCCCTAGAAGGGAGCCGCCATCATCGTGGCGCCAGCCCGAACCACTCCCCTGACGAACATCTTGAGCAAACCTTCACACAATCTCCACCACAATCCGCTGGCTCACCCACGATCCTGACTGTCGGCCGGACCCCAGAACGCCAGGACGTGCGTCATCACCGACGGGAACGGCGATCCTGGGATGGGCGGTGTCACGAACGTGGTCGGCCGAGCACAGATGTCAGCACGATTCGATACCCTGCGGCGGTATCGGCTCGTGGCCCGGAGCAACTGCTACTTGGCCCCACGGGAAGAGATGTCCATGACCCCTAGAACACATCATGCGCTAGGGCTCACCGCTGTCAGGGAATCATGTTCTTGCTGTTTCACTCCCTCGAAACTCCTGCATATCGAAGCTGCCGGACGCATGCCGCTCGAAGATCACGCCAACCAGGTGGCAATGGACAAGACGGAAGGGACCAAATGAATCAGTCGCACGATCATCATGACCACGCCCACAGTCACGGATCCGGCGGAGCCGCGGCCGGGCACCTCAACGAGCGAGACACGGCGGTAGCTGAGCACCATCACCCGGACGGGCCCCAGGAGACGACGGGCCACGCCCATGCGGGGCAGCATCACGCTGGCCATGAAGACCATGGCGGTCATGCCGGGCACGGAGACCATGTCGGGCAGTTCCGACGTTTGTTCTGGATCATGCTCGTCTTGGCGGTGCCGGTGGTCGGCTTCAACGAGATGTTCGCCGACCTCATCGGTTACCAGCTGCCCGACGCCGGATGGGTGTGGTGGGTCTCCCCCATCCTGGGCACAGTGATCTACCTCTGGGGCGGCCGGCCGTTCCTGACCGGCGCTCTCTCCGAGGTCCGCGCTCGTCAACCCGGCATGATGCTGCTCATCGGCTTGGCGATCACCGTGGCGTTCATCGCCTCCTGGGGCGCAAGCCTGAGCTTGTTGGATCATGAGCTGAACTTCTGGTGGGAACTGGCGCTGCTGGTAGTCATCATGCTGCTGGGCCACTGGATCGAGATGCGCTCCCTGGCGCAAACCACCTCTGCACTCGACTCCCTGGCGGCACTGCTACCCGATGAGGCCGAGAAGGTCGACGGCGACGACGTGGTCACCGTCGCACCGGCCGATCTGGCGGTCGGCGACGTCGTGATTGTCCGCCCCGGTGCTTCTGTGCCCGCCGACGGCAAGATTATCGACGGCTCGGCCAGCATGGACGAATCCATGGTCACCGGCGAGTCCAAGGCGGTCCGCCGTGAGATCGGCGAGCAAGTGGTCGCCGGCACGGTGGCCACCGACTCCGGCTTGCGCGTCGAAGTCTCCGCAATCGGTGACGACACTGCCCTGGCCGGAATTCAGAAGCTGGTGGCCGACGCGCAGGCATCCTCCTCGCGTGCCCAGCGCATCGCCGACACCGCGGCCGGCTGGTTGTTCTGGTTCGCCCTCGCATCGGCGGCGATCACCGCTGTCATCTGGAGTGTTCTGGGGATGCCGGATGCGGCGGTGGTGCGCACGATCACCGTGCTGGTGATCGCCTGCCCGCACGCCCTGGGATTGGCGATCCCGCTGGTGGTCTCGATCGCCACCGAACGCGCCGCCCGCGGCGGCGTACTGATCAAGGACCGCCTCGCGCTCGAATCGATGCGCACCGTCGACGCCGTCCTGTTCGACAAGACCGGCACCCTGACCAAGGGCGAACCCACCGTCACCGGAATCGAACCGATCGAGGGACACACCCAAGACGAGGTACTCGCCCTCGCCGCGGCGGCCGAGAGCGACAGCGAGCACCCGCTCGCCAGAGCCGTGGTCGGGGCCGCAAGGGCCCGCGAACTGACCGTGGCGAAGGCGACCGACTTCTCCTCCTCGCCAGCTGTGGGCGTGAAGGCCACGGTGGAGGGCACCGTGGTCGAGGTCGGCGGCCCCTATCTCCTCGACCAGCACGATCGCGACGAACTCCCCGTCGCCGATCAGTGGCGTACCGAGGGCGCGATCATCCTGCACGTCCTCGCCGAGGGCCGGGTGATCGGCGCGCTGCGGTTGGCCGATGAGATCCGGCCCGAGTCCCGTGACGCCGTCGACGCGCTCCATGCTGCCGGTGCGCAGGTCGTCATGATCACCGGCGATGCTCAGGCCGTCGCTGACACCGTCGCCGCCGAGCTCGGCATCGACCGGGTCTTCGCCGGGGTCCGGCCAGAAGACAAGGCCGCCAAGGTCGCCCAACTCCAGCACGAAGGCAAGAAGGTCGCCATGGTCGGCGACGGGGTCAACGACGCGCCCGCACTGGCCCAAGCCGATGTGGGCATCGCCATCGGCGCCGGGACCGACGTGGCGATCGGCTCCGCCGGCGTCATCCTGGCCTCATCGGATCCCCGCTCTGTGCTCTCGGTCATCGAACTCTCCCGGGCGAGCTACCGCAAGATGAAGCAGAACCTGTGGTGGGCCGCCGGCTACAACCTTGCCGCCGTGCCTCTCGCCGCCGGCGTGTTGGCTCCGATCGGATTCGTGCTGCCCATGAGCGTCGGCGCCATCCTCATGTCGCTGTCAACAGTCGTTGTTGCCCTCAACGCCCAGCTGCTGCGGCGCCTCGACCTGAGCCCAGAATCCGTCACAAGAGCGATGGAGCGAGGATAACCACCATGACAACCACCGACACCTCTCGGCGACGAGTCGCATCCGCGTTCCTTGCTGCCGCCGCGTTGACTCTCGCCGGCTGCTCGACCGGACCGTCAGGCAACGCGTCGACAGAACCACCCGTCACCTCGTTGGAGTCCTACGATCTCGCCGGCCTCGAGGCACCCCAGATCATCAACACGCTCGACACCATGCCGGTGGCCGACAGGCCGAACGATCTGATCGCCTCGGTGCAGCCGACTGAGCTCGTCTTGACCAGTGGCGATGAGAGCCTCGAGACGATTCCTATTCCAGAGGACCAGTTCTATCTGTCAGTGGCTCCGTATTACACGAGCACCCACCCCTGCCGATTCCACAGCCTGACCACTTGCCTCGGCGAGATCGCCAACGAACAGGTGCACGTCACAGTCACCGATAACGCCTCCGGTGACACCCTCATCGACGAACCGCGCATCACCTACGACAACGGCTTTCTCGGGCTCTGGCTACCGCGAGGCATCACGGCCACGCTCACCATCGACCACGACGGCAGAACGGCCACCGCTCCGATCTCCACGGGCGACGATGACCTCACCTGCCTGACCACTATGCAACTCGCCTGACATCCCCACTCGCGCCGATATCGCCACCGACGCGGCCACCCACCGGCAGGAAGGTAGTGCGGTCAGCATGGACCACAGCACACAGTCCCAAGACAAGCTCACTCTCACCGGATCCGTCGCTTTGGGAACCGGGGTAATGATCGGAGCCGGCATCTTCGCCCTCGTGGGCCAGGTCGCGGAATTGGCCGGCGGCTGGGTGCCGTGGGCGTTCCTCGCCGGCGCGGTGGTAGTGGCGTTCAGTTCCTACTCCTACATCCGGTACTCGGCCATCAACCCGTCCTCGGGCGGGATCGCGATGCTGCTCAAAGCCGCCTACGGGCCCGGGGTGGCGGCCGGCACGTTCTCCCTGTTCATGTACGTGTCGATGATCCTCGCCGAGTCCCTGCTGGGGCGGACCTTCGGCACCTACGTGCTGCGGCCGTTCGGCATGCAGGACTCCTCCCTGTGGGTGCCGGTGCTGGCAGTGCTCGCCATCGCCGCCGCCGCGCTGGTCAACCTGGTGGGCAACCAGTGGGTCGAGCGGTCAGCCACCGCTACCGCGGCGCTCAAGATCGTGGGCATCGCTGTGCTGGCGATCGCCGGCATCCTGGCCGCGGGCGTGTCCTCGCTGGACCGACTGTTCACCGTCGCCGAACGCACCCCACCGGAGCACGGCTGGATGGGCTTTCTGGCCGGGGTGACCCTGTGCATCCTGGCCTACAAGGGCTTCACCACGATCACCAACCAGGGCGCGGACCTACGGGACCCGGAGCGCAACATCGGCCGCTCCATCATGATCTCCATCGCCCTGTGCACCGTCCTCTACCTGTTGATCACCGTCGCAGTAACCGCCAGCCTGACCGTTCCGCAGATCATCGGGGCCCGCGACTACGCCCTCGCCGAGGCTGCCAAGCCGATGTTCGGATCCTGGGGCGTCACGCTGACCGTGATCATCGCGGTGGTGGCGACGCTGTCAGGACTCATCGCGAGCTTGTTCTCTGTCTCCAAGCTCTACGACATGCTCCGCGACATGGGCCAGGTGCCGGGACTACCCGGGGCCGGCGGACACCAGTCGCTCTACATCACAGCCGGCCTGGCGATCCTCATGGCAGCCTTCTTCGACCTGTCACAGATCGCCTCCCTGGGGGCGATCTTGTACCTGGCAATGGACATCGCCATCCACTACGGGATCGTCCGACGCCTCAAGGACGACGTCAATGCCAAGGCGTGGATCCCGTGGGTCGCGATCGTCCTCGACGTCGCAGTGCTCGTACCCTTCCTCCTGCTCAAGGCGCAGTCCGACCCACTCACGCTGGGCATCACCGCGATCGTGGCCCTAGTCATCATCACAGCGCAGTGGATCACCGTGCGTCACCGCTCCGCACAATGATCCGCCCTTCTGCGAAAAGCCGATACAACGGGTATTGGACGCTTGTTATTACAAAGATTCTGCGAAGGTCGAACCGAGGGACTGTAGCCAGTTCTGCGCATCAGTAGCGTCGGCGTTAGCTGGGCGCCTCCAGCGACGACTCGGAGAAGAAGGGAGCACATCGATGTCTCACATCACTTCAATGATCGAAACCCACCCCAACGACGCTTCCGGCATAGACGTGCAGAAGCTTGCCGACTGCATCGCCGCGTGTCTCGAATGCGCACAGACTTGCACCTCGTGCGCTGACGCCTGCCTGGCCGAAGAGATGGTCGCAGACCTACGGAACTGCATTCGCCTCAACCTTGACTGCGCCGATCTCTGCGCAACCACTGGCAAAATCCTCAGCCGTCGCACCGGGCAGAACCTCGCCACGGTCAAGACCACGCTCGAGGCATGCCGGACAGCATGCGCAGAATGTGCCACCGAGTGTAAGAAGCACGAGGACATGCACGAGCATTGTCGAGTCTGCGCCGAAGCCTGCCGCAAATGCGAACAGGCCTGCACCGAACTCCTGTCCGCGATCAGCTAACGATCAATGCCCGGCCTGGTCGGTCGTACGACAATCGACCAGGCTGGGCCACCCGCCGATATCCATGCCTTATGTAAAGCGTAGCGATTACCGACATGACGTCCGCGGCACAGCAGAAAAACTATCGAGCGGCTTTTTTGTCAGCTCGAAATCCAGTCTTCGAGAGAGACCCAGTGAACAGGTCCTCATTCAAAAAATAAAGCACCTGTGGAATGTCGTCCACCTCGAAACGCAACTTTCCACCGACACCCATCAACCTGTCTGGATCTAGTTCATTTTCTTCCATTGCCAGACGCAGGTCACTGCTCGACACGCTCGATAGATGATCCCGTCTAACTATCGCTTCCAGACGTGCCTTAAGGCGCGAATCTCTCTTTACTCGAGTTTCGAGTAAGTCTTGACTGACGGACTCCATCGGAACCGACGCCGCAAGGATAGTAATCCATTCAGGAATCTTTTTTGCCAAAGTTTCCTGGTCGCGAAAAAAGGCAGAAAAGACAGTTTGACTAAAGATCCCCAACTTGCCGCGGAAAGAAACCAAATCGATCCATTCATCGAACGCAAATATTGGGTCCTCCACGCGCTGCAGAGTGTCTGACAGCGTGGAGTATATACGTCCCCTCTTAAGTCCCCGGCGAGGATTTGATCTGCGGATAAACACAGCCCTGTCGCCAGCCTCTCCAACTACAATTGCATAAAAGGAAAGGTCTCCTGCAGGGAGATGCTTGGGATTAATCTCCTCTAATCGCTCCGCCCATCCAAGAACTGACAGGAACTTTTCGCCAGAATGTTCGGCGGCGAGATTGGGGGCATCTCCCACCTGGTCGACGTCTAGCACTAAATAGGTCTCTGGAGATAGGTCAGCATCGGGCGTCCAGTCGGCAGGCTCTCTTTGTGCCAGTTGACTCGAGGCGTTCTGGACCACATCCCGGAAGGCAGCTGCTACCTCTTGACTTAAGAGTACCTGCCGCAATTTTAGACTTTTCCCAGATGTCCATCCGACCACCAGTGTCATCGCTGAGCTTACATCGATGTTCTGAACATCAATACCCACGTCACTCATTCATGCGCTCCGTTTCATTTACATCGACTTTGTATATGTGGCCAGATAGCGGGACCGCCGCGATACTCGCCCCGACCCGGGGGCGCGTTCGGGAAACAATCAAGGACTCATGCCCTCCTCCGTCCCGAATCGAGTATATGTGGTACCCCAGAGCGAGCAGTGCCGGATTGACGAGAGAGAGATCGGTGCGGTACAGCAAGATTGCAATCAAGACGATTAGCACCGAATACGCTGCAGCGTTTCCCCAATCATTGATATCTACAAATAAAAATGGCACAATGAAAGTTAGTAAATAAGTCGGTACTTGTTGAGTTTCGTCCCTCGATTCGCTTATTACGAACAACCTTGGGACTACCGAGCTCCGCGCTTTTAGTATAAAAAACACCGTAAGTATAGCGACTGTCGCTAACGCGAATAGTGCTATACCGATAAACCGATGACTTGCAACCAAGCGAAAGCCTACAACGAGTAGCGCCGGCGCTAGTGCAGAAATGAACAACCAGATCCGTGTCATCCCAATCCTGCTTGCTCACAAAGCATTTTTGTCTCCTGCCTCCGTGCGCGCCTAGCGGCGTGGGAGGGAGACAATCCCAGAACAGTGTGCTGCACCACACCGCCCTCACAAAGATGCGCACGTGCAAAGAGGCCAAGAAATCGATTTGGGTAGACAGCCGGCATGCGGAGGCCATCCGCTCGGAGTCTCGTGTTCATTGGGCGATAGTCGCATGCTGATCCGACACTGGGCAGGAAATCGAGTTGCGAAGCTGAGCACTGCCGCCCCGAACCGCTCTGAACCGCCCCAGGGGTGTCCCGCCACCTCCTTTGCGAGTCGAGGGGAGGGCACCCCTCTCATTTGCTTGGATCTGAGGGGCCCCGACAGGGCAGCGGCCTCGGA
Organism: Dietzia sp. B19; assembly: GCF_014145155.1. Classification (NCBI taxonomy): domain Bacteria; kingdom Bacillati; phylum Actinomycetota; class Actinomycetes; order Mycobacteriales; family Dietziaceae; genus Dietzia; species Dietzia sp. B19. The sequence goes on from NZ_JAALED010000570.1 coordinate 17,725, forward strand.
CCCGCCCGCCAGTAACGGGACTTCCCATAATTTGCGTCAGACGCTGTCGCGTTTGACGATCGTCTAACGCGACTCTTCGTGAGCGAACCGTTGACTTCCGGCTCGCGCAGCACGAACCCTAAACCCGGCTCTTGTCGGTGTGGCACGTACAAGTAGCGCAGCAAATGTGGAGACATCACGGCCTTGTGTGGCACTCCTAATCCAGCGACGTGCTCCTCCGGGGGCTTCTCTGGATCCGAGATCGGGGCGAGCTGGTCGACCCCGACAATCGGCGCCGTATTCTTCGATCGCCCAAACACGAGGTCGCGGACAATCGCTGATGGCTCTTCCCCCGCTTTGAGGCGGTCCCGCGCTTCGGCGACCTGCTCGCCGGTCAGGCCGCGTCTGCGTCCCGTGCACCTGGCCTTGGAGGGGACACATCTGATCGCTCCAATGTGACTGCAGTGAAGACAAGGAAGACGCAGAAGGCCAAGAGAAGTCCGGTCACGATTGACCAAAGGATACTTCCTGCGGTGAACGCCCAAATAAAGAGAGCAAGGAACAATCCGGCTAGAAAAAGCGTGAACAATATATCTTCGGACTTGGAGGACTTCCTTGGTGGCCGGCCCGGGGTCCGAGTACTGCTGCTAACGGGGCTCGACGTCGCAGGCTTCGCCGGTGATGGCGACTTCGGCTTGTACGGCTTGGCTGCCCCCATGCGGTTGTACGTACCGCACGATTGGCAGTAAAGCTTTTGCGTTGCGACGAGAGGAGCAGCCAAGCCCGCTACGCCCACCGTCGCTACGCCAGCGGTGGCGCCGAGGATCTTCGCTCTCCTGGTGCGCTTTCGCGTAAAGCTCTTCCCGCCACAGTTTGAACACCGAAGATCGCCACTCCCATCCACCTGAATGTCTTCCACCGCGACCCCTTCGACGAATGAGTCTGAAGCCAGATATGCCTCAGGATGCACATAAGTATGACCTAACAACAATCTGCTGGCTCAGCATTGCCGTCCTCACTACTGGGTCGTGCAACTAAGCCGAGAGCAGCAGCTGAGTCCATCCCGGCTTCAGCGAACCCCTTTCTGCACTTCTCTCTGCAGCGCGCGATAGAGCGTCGATCGCCCGACCCCCAGATCACGTGCGATCGCCGATGGCCCCTCCCCCGCCTCGATGCGGGCGCGGGCCTTGTTGATCTGCTCGTCGGTCAGGACGCGTTTGCGTCCCTTGTACTTGCCCTTTGCTTTGGCGATGGCGATGCCCTCGGCCTGGCGTTCACGGATGATGGCTCGCTCGAACTCGGCGAACGCACCGAGCAGTGAGAGCATGAGGTCGGCTCGCGGGTCCTGGGCGCCGGCGGCGTAGGTGGCCCGCTCGTGGACGAACTCCACGCTCGCGCCCTTCGCGGTGATCTCGCCGACGATCTGCTTGAGGTCGACCAGGGAACGAGCGAGTCGGTCCATCGACGCAACAACCAGCTCGTCGCCGTCGCGCAGGTACCTGATGCACTCTTCTAGCTTCACCCGATCGGCACGAGAGCGAGCGGACTGCTTCTCGATATAGACCCGGTCGCACTCCCCCACCGCCTCGAGCTGACGCGCCTCGTTCTGATCCGCGGCCGACACCCGCACGTACGCCACTCGCTGTCCACGCGGACGCGAGGCCCGGCGAGCTGGCTTCGGCTTCGACTCCGGTTTCCCTTCGATGATGTTTTCCGAGTCCGTCGACTCCACCCGAAAGTTCCAGCCCAGCTCGTCCCGGCGACGAAAGCGGGTCCGCACGCTCCCGCGGCTGACGATGAGCACCTCCTCGCC
>NZ_JAALED010000570.1:19526-30284 GCF_014145155.1 Dietzia sp. B19
AGAACGGTTGAGCAACGTCCCGATTCGATCAGCCATGAGGAGACCCTTTCGTCCGGAATCTGTATCAATAGATCCTAGACCCCACGGGAAGGTGTTTCATAAGTGCCGAACTAGACCCTGTGACACAGCGGCGACTGTGGACTTGATCGCTTTGTGGCGGTCTTCTGTGGTTACTTCTTGGCGGCGACGTACGACGTACCAATCGGGCGTTCTGGCCGAAAGGGTTAGAGCGAGTCGGCGACTCACGGGTGGGCGGCCGGGTTTGCGTCTGTTTTGTCAGAGTCCGAATGCTCCGCCGCTGATCAGAATGAAGGCGCCTAGGCCGATCAGGACAATCGGGAACAGGATGTGTTCCCAGCGCTCCAGGACTTCGGCGATCGGTCGGCGGGTGGCGACGAACCTTGCCAGGCCCACCAGTCCCGCCACCAGCACCAGGAACACGATGCAGTAGGCGACCACGGCTCCCGGGCCCACGTTGAGAAAGACGGGGACGTAAACGCCGATGTTGTCTCCACCGTTGGCGAAGGTTACGCCGGCCACGGTCCACACGGCGACGTTCTTGCCCTCGACCTTTGCATCGTCGTCATCATCGTCCCCGCGCCAGGCCTGCCACGCGGCCCACAGTCCCAAGCCCAGTGGGATCAGCCCGAAGTAAGGGATGGCCTGCGGGGGCAGGAAGACTCCCGCGCCCAGGGAGACGAGCACAGCCACGCCGAGGATGCCGGCGAACCCGAGATACTGGCCGGCCAGAATGCGTGCGGTGGTTCCGCGTTGGCCTGCTCCGCGGGCGAAAAACAGCGACAGGACGATGATGTCGTCGATATTGGTGGCAATGAACAGGCCGATCGCCTGCAGGGCCGAGGACAGGATCACGCCTGCACCTCCGTGGCGTGACAACCCGGCACTGAGCAGTCGGGCTCCAAGCAGGAGGCGTTTTCGTTGACCGCGAGGGTGATCTCGACCAAGGAAGATAGCGACCGGGCCAAGTGCGGGTCTGCGATCTCATACCGGGTCTGGCGACCTTCGGGCACTGCGACAACGATCCCGCAGTCGCGCAGGCATGCCAGATGGTTCGACACGTTCGACCGTGTCAGCTCCAGATCCCGGGCCAGCTCCGCCGGGTAGGCCGGCTGCTCCAGCAAGGTCAGCAGTATTCGGGACCGTGTCGGGTCGGCCATCGCCCGCCCTAACCGGTTCATCACATCGACACGAGAAGCAATAGTCAGCACTTGCTGAACTATACAGCGTCTGCTGAACTGTTGTGACAACGCCCTAAAAACCTAAAGGTTTTTAAGGCACATTCACGGCGCCAGGCGGGCCGCCGCGGGAGCCCTCGTCCACCCCGCTGGGGCCGCGGGTTTCAGGCGCAGCATGACGTCGGCATCTGGTTTCGGAAGAGGCCGGCCACGATGCGCAGGCTTTCGCTCATGGTCAGGTACGGCGCCCAGGTGTCGGCCAGATCGTCGACGGTCATGCCGCTTTTGATGGCGTAGGTGGCCGCCAGCATGATCTCCCCGGCCCCGTCCGCCAGAGCGTGCACGCCCAGAACCTTGCCGCTCACGGCGTCGGCGACGAGCTTCACCGCCCCGCGGGTGTCGTGCTGGACGAGCGCCCGGGGGACATCGGACAGGTCCAGGACGCGGCAGTCGCACGCGTGCCCTCGGGTGAGGGCCTCGTCCTCGGTCAACCCCGCCGAGGCCAGCTGGGGCCGGGTGAACACGACCGCAGGAAAGCCGGCGTAGTCGACCCGAGCTGCCGGCGGGTACCTGTCCTCGGTCAGGGCGTTGAGCGCGGCGGCCCGACCGCCGGCGGCGGCGGCGTAGACGTACTGGGGAGCCCCCGAGACGTCACCGGCGGCCCAGACGCGCGGGTTGGAGGTGCGCTGGGTCTGGTCGACCACGACGAAGCCGCGCTCGTCCACGTCCACACCGGCAGCGGCCAGGTTCAGGCCGTCGGTGCGGGGCAGGCGTCCGGTGGCCACCAGGACCTGCGCGCCGCGCACCTGTTCGCCCGAGTCCGTGGTCACCACCACCTCTCCTGCGGGGCCTGGTTCGCGGGCCACAGTGGTCGCGCGCTCTTCGACCACGGTGATGCCGTCGTCGGTGAAGACTTCCCGAAGTCTCTGGGCCAGCTCCGGCTCGGCGTGCGGCGCCAGACGCCCGACCACAGAGACCCGGGTGCCGAGGTGAGCGAACAGCTGGGCCTGCTCCATCCCGACGTACCCGCCACCGATAACGACCAGGGACTCAGGCAGCTCGGTCAGCTGCATCGCGGTGGTGGACGTCAGCCGGTCCACAGAGTCGAGACCGACCACCTCCGGGATGGCGGGGGTGGCACCGGTGGCGACCAGATAGGCCCGGGCCCGCAGCGCCTGGCCGTCGACGGCCAGGGTGTCCCCGTCCAGGAAGCTGGCCTGGCCTGGGCGGACCTGGAAGCCGTAGGCAGCGGCCACATCGGCGTACTTCGCATCACGCAGGCGCTCGATGAGTGCGTCCTTCTGGGCCACCAGATCGCCGAGGTTCACCGGTGCGGCTGACGTTGGGGCACCTTTGAAGGGATTGGTGAGCGCGGCGTGCCGGGCCCCGGCGGCCGCCAGGAGCGTCTTGGACGGCACGCAGCCGATGTTCACGCACGTCCCGCCCAGAACACCGCGCTCAACCAGCACGACGCTCTTACCGGCCTGGCTGGCCGCGATGGCGGCGGACATCGCCGCGCCTCCTGAGCCGATCACGGCCAGATCGACGTCGTAGTCCACACCCATTTGCCCACCTTCCTTCGCGTGACCCCTCTTCAGCGTCCATAGTGGACGTTCCAGCGCAGGGGAAGGTCAAGGCGAACATGGACGAGAGCCGAGAAAGGGGCCACTGTGCGCATCGGTGAGTTGGCCGTGGCCAGCGGCACCACAACCAAGACGCTGCGCTTCTACGAAGAAGCCGGCCTACTACCTGCGCCTGAGCGCACCGCCAACGGATACCGCGACTACACCCCTGCGGCCCTGGCGCGCCTGGACTTCGTTCGCCGCGGCCGCACCGCTGGGCTCACCCTGGCCCAGATTCGCGAGATCCTCGACATCCGCGACGCCGGAGTCGCACCCTGCCAGCACGTGCACGCCCTGCTCGAAGCCCACCTGGGCGACCTGGACCGCCAAATCGCCGACCTGCAAGCACTGCGACACACCGTCGCGCACCTTCACCACAGTGCCACCACCAGCGACCCCACCAAATGCGACACCACGACCGTCTGCCGCTATCTGTGACCAGACCGGTGCTCGCGTGTATCGCCATGAGCAGATGCCGCCACAGAGCGTCGACAGAACCCCGCCATATAACGGCGAAAGCCACAGCGGCGACGGTTGGCGGCATGCCGTCCCGCACGGGTGTACCCCAACGGGATCCTGCCGCGAGCAGGAGTCATCGACAGCAGCATGACGCTCGGACGCTCGGCACCCCAAGGAACGGCGGGGCTCCAGGTGTGACCGCGACGAACTGCCCGGCCCTTGTCTGGATAGTCGTTAAGATAAGGACTCGTTGTCCACTTTTCGTGTTCGCAGTGATGACATCGGACAGATCATCAACGACGGCTCCTGTCCGGTCTGCGTGCTATCCCACTATGGAGGTTGTTAGTGACTCGTCGACGTGGGTTCCTCGCAGAGATGCAGCGGCAGGCTCGCCTGGCCGAGCAGCGTCAGCGTGCAGCAGCCCGTCAGCAGGTGGCAGCCGTACGGCGTGCCGAGCAGGCGCAGCGGGCTGCGGAGCGTGCGCAGGTGGCTGCGGCGCGCTCCGCGCAAGCTGACCGTAAGCGATTGGAGCGCGAGGCCCGAGCAGCGCATGTCGAAGCCATGCAAGCTCGGGTGGAGTCACTAAATGCAGAGCTGGCTGAGCACTATGCAGAACTGGACGGGCTTCTGGAGGCAACCCTTGACGTAGACGACTATGTCGATCTCGAGGCTTTACGTGTGACCGCCCAACATCCACCGTTTCCCAGGTCAGATCTCCGCACCCCCGTCCCCGCGCCAGCGCCGATCCCGGAGCCTCCACTTCCCGTACGCCGTGAAGTTGCGCCACCGAAAGGCCCGTTCGGACGGAAGAAGAAGTTGGCCGCAGCCGAAGCCGAGGTTGATCGCCGCTACGCCGCCGATTACCAGGCATGGCAGGCCGCGATGGATTCGCTTCCTGCGCGCCAGGCAGCACAAGCTGCGGAGCATGCCGAGCTTGAGCGCGTCCGGCTCCAAGCGCTGGCAAAAGCGACCGCACAGTATGAGGCGGAGTCCGCGGAGAGGGAGCGTGCGGCGCGAGAACAGAACGACGAGTTAGACCAACTGATCGCCGGGCTCGGGTACGGCACGGTCGAGGCAGTACAGGAGTATGTCGGAATCGTGCTGGCCAACTCTGTCTACCCTGAGCATTTCCCTGTGGGTCATGAGTCCGAGTTCGAGCCGGCCACAGCAGAGCTCACGCTTCGGGTCACAATGCCTGGTCCAGAGACTGTGCCAACCATTAAGGCGTACAAGTACACGAAGTCCACCGACGAAATCGGTGAGACGCAGCTTTCGCAGAAGGCCGCCAAGGACCGCTACGCAGGCATCGTGCACGCTGTCGCACTGCGTAGCTTGCATGAAGTTTTCGAGGCTGACCGCCGCGGGCTGATTCGCAGCATCTCACTCGAGCTAGGCACCGAGACGATCAGTCCCGCCACAGGGCGTGAGACCTACGTTCCCTTTGCCGCTGTAGCCGTTGACCGCGACTCGTTCAACGAGCTGGACCTCTCGGAGATTGTCCCGGCCGTAACACTCCAGCATCTCGGCGCGGTGGTCTCGAAAAACCCGCACGGTCTGGCCCCGATCAACCCATCTGGCATCAGGCGCCTCTAGCCAGCCATGAACCTAATTTTCAACCCACCACCGGGATGGCCTAAGCCCCCACCCGGCTGGCAGCCACCGGCCGGATGGACCCCTGATCCCACCTGGCCCGAACCGCCGGCCGGTTGGAAGCTATGGCTATCAGACTCAGACGAGGCCACTACGCCGACCGAAGTCGAAGACCTACCCGAACCGGAACCTCCTGCCGATCCCCAACAAAACCCGAACGCGCGAATCGCTTTCTTGGAAGCCGAGAATGCCGAATTGCGCCGCGCATTGGCTGCTCGTGAAGGGGAGCGACCGATCGATCTCGACGATGCCCGCGTTCTGCAAGCAGCAGGTATCTATCGCTACCATCATCCGCTGGAGTCTGCCGCCGCGTACAAGGAGCGCCTTAAGGAGCTCGAAGCCCGGATCGCCGACTCAATCCGCGAGAGCCGAGCCATTGTGAAGTCCGATCTCTTCACACTGAACAACTCACTCGCCCAGGGACGTCGCATGACGTCGGACTTGGGCAAGCTAATGCTGCGCGCATACAACGCCGAAGCTGACAACGTCATCCGTTCCTTGCGGGCAGGAAACGTCGACACCGCAAAACGTCGGCTCGAGGCATCGCGGACCGCCATCGCGCGTCTCGGAGCACTGATGGAAATGCGCATCGACGACGCATTCCATGCGTTGCGCGTTGAAGAGATTGAACTCACCGCCGACTGGTTGATGAAGAAGCAGGCAGAACGCGAAGCAGCCCGCGAAGAACGGGCTCGGCTTCGTGAGGAGGCACGCGTCCAACGAGAGCTAGAAGAAGAACGCTCCCGGCTGGACAAAGAACGTGCACACCTTGCCAACGCATTGGAATCTCTCCGCACCCAGGGGCGCGACGACGCGGACCTCATCGCCCGGCTCGCTGCTGTTGACCAGGCAATCGAGCAGAACGACTACCGCGCCGCCAACATCCGAGCTGGCTACATCTACGTGATCTCTAACGAAGGCGCATTCGGGGCAGGAGTAGTGAAGATCGGGTTGACTCGCCGCCTCGCTCCCGCCGAGCGCATCGCAGAACTTAGCGGAGCCTCCGTACCGTTTCGTTTCGACGTCCATGCGCTGTTCTTTTCCGAAGACGCGGTCACACTCGAGAACGACCTACACAAGCACTTTGCGGACCGAGCTCTCAACCAGGCAAACCCACGCAAGGAATTCTTCTTCGCCACTCCCAGTGAGGTCCGTGACGTGCTCCTGCAACGCGTCGGGAACATCCTCGAGTTCGTCGAGACAGCCGAAGCCCCCGAGTACCGGCAGTCACTGGGAGCATGGCCGCAATCCCGACGAAGCGAAAATGAAGCTCTAGAGCACAACTAGAGAGGCCCGGCGAACTCCACAAGACAACGTCATAAACGGCTGCCCGCCATGGAACCAGTCTGGGCCAAGCTCACTCCAGCGCACCTCAAGTGCGTACAAGAGCCACTGGCCAGGGTAGGGCCGCCGATAAGTTGCGTTCCGTCATGTCTGCTGGTCAGCGGTCGATTAGAGCTCCCACTGTTACTGTCTCGGCATGTGTGGTCGGTACTCGGTAGCTATCTCCGGCTCGGCCCTGGTTGGGGACCTCGATTTGGATGGGGTCGATCCTGGTTTCGAGTGGCCGCCGGCGTATTCGGTGGCTCCCCGTACGCGGGCTCCAGTCATCCGGGATCGCTCGATCGGCGATCAGCGGGTGCGTGAGGCGTCCCTACCGACATGGGGCTTTCGCCCGTCCTGGGCCAAGGAGAAGGGCCCACGGCCGATCAATGCTCGCCTCGAGGGCGTGGCAACCAACGGAATGTTCCGCTCGGCGTTCGCTTCCGCCCGAATCGCAGTTTTGATGACGGGCTACTACGAGTGGCAAGAGGCCCTCGAGGACGGCAAAGAGGTCAAGAACCCCAGCTACGTCCACGCCCCAGGCGACGAGCTCCTGCTCGCTGCCGGCCTACTCGCCTTTCACCGAGAGGGTGATGACGCCGAGTGGCAGACGACGTTCACGATCATCACCCGCACCGGGGAAGACGCGGCTGGCGAGGTCCACGACAGGATGCCGGCATTCCTGACCCCTGGAGCATGGGACACCTGGCTGTCCCCGGAGAAGATCGCCAAGGACCAGGCCTCCGACTTGCTCGACCTGCTTGATGCCGAGTCCCGAGCGGTCGCGGCGACACTGCGGACCCGTCCGGTGTCGCGGGCGGTTAATAATGTTCGCACCCTGGACCGGCATGATGCCGGCCTCATCGAATCGATTGCTGGCGGCGGTGCTGGTCGCTAACGGTGCGGCCCACTCTGTAGCGGGGTTTACCGTCGGCGCCGTTGCGGTAGCGGCGGGGGTTACGGGCCAGTCGTCGCAGGTCGTGCAGTAGCTCGGCGGCCCTGTCTTCGCCTAGCTCGGTGACGGCGAGTCGGTAGACGCCGCGGGCTCCCCAGTCGGGTTCGGGGAGGCCGGCGACTACGCGGTGCCAGCGCATCAGCTCGAGGAAATGCATCTCGCCTGCCTGGTCGGCCGCTTGTCGGATTCGGTCCACCAGCTCGTCCACGCCGGGACCGTAACCGGACCCTCCGACACCGGCGGTCAGTTCAGGTCGCGGGCGGCGATGAGGCCGGCGATGAAGTCGGCGGCCCGGTCCGCTTCGGCGTCGGTGAGGTCGTATGCGATCCCCGCGACGAGAGTGCGGGAGGGGCCGAGCGGTTGCAGGCCGAGACTTACTCGGGTGGTGGCCGACAGGGATGCGCGGTCGGCGATGTACGCAGCGGTGCATCCCAGAGCATCGGCGATGGCTTCGAGCTGCTCGCGGCTCATGGTCGGGGTGTGAGCCGGACGGCCTCGGGCGGCGGGGACCTGGCCCCGTTCCCAAATGCTCATGTGGCCGCCGCTGACGCCGATGGCGAGCGCGAGTTTGAGCTGCGTGAGCCCGGTTTCCAGACGAACGGTGCGGATGGCTCGCCCCAGTGACCTCGCATCAAATGGCGTCATCGCCTCTCCCCCGCCGTTTCGGGTCGGATCTCGGCTACGACCGACCAGTGCCCGTTCTCGTGGGCGGTCGAGACCACGGATGCCTCGGCGCCGTCGAAGAGGTCGAGCTGTTACAGGCGGCGGTCGAGGTCGATGTGAGCGTGCAGCTCACTCGGCCCGGTCCCGATGAGGTACATAGTCGCCATCGTGCCCGGTGCTAGGGCTGTGCGAGCACCGCTCCCGCCGGGTACGTAGATTTGCAGGAACCCAACACTTCTATGATAGTTACATAACGCTCCTGGCGGCGGCCGGCACGATCGAGGAGCGAGCGGGGACGGTGATGCTGTCCCGCCTGATCGCCTCGGCGACCAGCACCGATGCGGACTCCTCCACCTTCTCAGAGGTGGCCCGGGTGTTCGGTATCGACTGGATTCCCGCCGTTCGGCTGGCGGACGAACTCAGCTAGGGGCACGTCTCTCACGCGCTCATTCAGCGACGAGCAGGCCGGCACCAGCGGCCGTCATCGTCACCTACGCAGGATCGGCGCGCTGGCATCGGAGCGCCACCCCGAAATGACGTAAGGCTCGGTTCCCCTGAGGGAACCGAGCCTGTGTGCAGTAGTAGCGGGGACAGGATTCGAACCTGCGACCTCTGGATTATGAGCCCAGCGAGCTACCGAGCTGCTCCACCCCGCGTCGTTTGCGTCTGTGAAACTACGTGCCGCGCACCGGAGGAGGCAAATCGAGCGCCACCGCCTGCGGAGCATGTCCACCAACGCCTGCGCTGCCCACGCCAGGTCCACGGATCGCACGCTATCCAGCCTCATGTGCCCCTCGCCCACAACTCTGAGAGATGCATCCCGGCCACGGGGAGCCGAACCGCGAAGGTTCTTGCGGGCGGCAATCGGCGACTCACATCTAGCGCGCTTGACCTTGCCACAGTGTCAAGGTTGATGATCAGCTCATGAGAATCGGTGAGATCGCCCGGCTGACCGGAGTCAGCGCACGCAGCATCCGGCACTACCACCGCTCGGGCGTGCTCGCCGAGCCCCCGCGAACCACCGGCGGATATCGCGAGTACGACGTGACCGCCCTCGTGCGGATCTCCCGGATCGCGTTCCTCTCCGACTCGGGAGTGCCCCTGCGCGAGATCAGCGCGCTGCTGGAGACCGCGCCCGGCAGCATGGCCGACGATCTGGCCGCCGTCCGCTCAGGAATCGACACCCGCATCGCCGCTCTCACCCGCCAGCGCGAACGCCTCGACCTGATAGCCCAGCGCGCCGCCGACGGCCTACCCCTGGGACTGCTGCCCGAGCCGGTATCGCGTGCGCTCGACCTCTGTCGGTACGCGGTCCCCGACGACCCCGACCTCACCGCGCTCCTGGACCGCGAACAGGACCTGCTCGACCTGCTTGCGCTTAACGGCGACTTCCCCGTACAGCTCACTGCCTCATACACCGCCATCGCTTTCGACGCCGGTCGCCGCACCCGGTACCTCGACCTACTCGCTGGCTTCCACCGGATCGAGGGCCGGCGGCCCAGCGAGGTGGAGCCGCAGATCGCAGACCTCGTCGACGCACTGCTGGCCGACCAAGACCTTCGAGCGCTGGTGGCGGGAGTGCCGGCCGAGCCGGGTGATGAGCACGATGCCGCCGATGCCACCCACGGACCGACGCTCGAGCAGCTCCTTCCCGACCCGGCCCAGCGCGAAGTAGTGCGCCGCACGCTCGCTGCCTCAGGAGTACTGCCGTGAACAGCAGACTGGTTCCATTGATTGCGCTTGTCGTCGTCGTCACCGACGCGGTTCTCCTGGCCACCGGGGTGATCGGCCCCGCGACGGCGTTCGCGCTCTTCCTGGCGGTCGAGGTGCCACTCGGGGCGATCGCCGTCACCGGTTACGTCCGCCGCTACCGAGCCCACCGCGCTGACGCTCGCACCCGCGCCGACGCACTACGCGCCCTGGCCGCAGAGGACCCCTATCTACGACTGATCGGCACCGAAGCGCGAACACTCGCCTCGCTGGCCCGGTGGGTGACGCGGCGGCCAGACGTCCCTGACGGCGCGGCGGCACTCGGCCACTCCCGCGGCACGCTTGGCATCCCGGTGGCGATGGCGGTCGCGGCGTCAATCGAATTGATCGCCGTGCACCTGTTGGTGCCATGGCCCGAGGTGCGGCTGGTGCTTGACCTGCTCGGGATCTACGGGCTGCTGATCGTACTCGGATGGCTGGCCGGCCGGATCGTGCGACCGCATCTGATCGAGGACGGCGAACTCGTGCTGCGCAGCGGCACGCACGTCTGCGCACGGGTACCACTCGACGCAATCGCGACAGTGCGGCGCGACCGGCGGCTCTCCCCCACATCTGCGGAGATCACGCCCGATGCAAGCGGCGGGAACGCACTCACGCTCGCTGGTCCGGACGGCACCACTCTGAGCATCGAGCTTGACCGCCCGGTGCCTGCGTCCGTCCCCGGGTTTGCCTGGAGTGCACCCTCCCCGCGTGAGGTCACCGTGCTGCGGCTACACGTCGATGACCCGGATGCCGCACTGCGTGCGATCACAGAGGCGGTCGCCGGGACCGGGGCTACACCGCGGGCCGGCTACGCGCCCTGACGGGCCTACATGTCCTCTCTGCCCGCGTCTACGACACCACCTAATGGCGGCCGACCTCGTCGTCGTCAAAAGGACTCTCAACCCAGCGCCACCACGCACTTGCCCGTCGTCCGCCCGGAGAGCATGTCCACGATCGCCTGCGGCGCCGACCCCAGGCCCTCGTATCGCGCGAGGTCCAGGTTCAGATCGCCCGACCGCCACAGCTCCGCGAGGTGCTTCCTGGCCTCGGGCAGCCGGTCCGCGAACGTGCCGGCGCGAAAGCCCCGCAGATTGATGTCCTTGCTCGTGGCATTGAAGAGGTTTCCGGGAGCGGCGGA
>NZ_JAALED010000570.1:30350-33016 GCF_014145155.1 Dietzia sp. B19
CCCGGCCGAGCCGGCGCAGGTGTTCGAGCGCAGCCCTGAGGTGGTCGCCGCCGACGCTGTCGAAGTACACGTCGATGCCCTCGGGCGCGAACTCGCTGAGCGGCCCGTCCAGGCCGTCACGCCAGTTGAACGCCGCGTCGAGCCCGAGAACGTCCGTGAGGTAGGTGACCTTCTCGGCGCTACCGGCGCTACCGACAACCCGGCAGCCGTGCGCCTTGGCGAGCTGCGCCGCGACGCTGCCCACCGCGCCGGCGGCCGCGGAGATCCACACGACGTCGTCGGGCTTGAGGGACGCCACCACGAACATCCCCGCCCACGCCGTGAGGCCCGTCATCCCGAGCAGACCCACCTGAATCTCCGGCGGGCCCAGCTCGCGGTCCAACTTGGACAGCACCCCGGCCGCGCCGAGAGCCTGGTTACCGGGATCGACCAAGGCGTACTCGCGATACCCGCGGTCGTGCTGCACCAGGTCCCCGGGCGCGTACCCCTCCACGTCCGACTCGATCACCTCGCCGACCACCATCCCGGCGAGCGCCTCCCCCGGCTTCAGGGCCGGCAGGTATCCGGGGGGCGAGACGGGATCGAGCCGCAGCCGGATTGCCGCGTCCACCGAGAGCAGCGTGTTGCGGATGAGCAGGTGCCCCGGGGCCATGACGGGCAACTCGGTGGCCACCACTTCGAGGTCGTCCACCGTCAGCGCACCGTCGGGGTGCCTGACCAGGCGGACCTCGTGATTGCCCTGCGCGGTGGTGCCGGTCGTCGTGTCGCTGGTTGCCGTGTCGGTCATGCGATCCCTACCGATGGTTGTGAGGTCTGGTTCACACCAACAGTAACTGAACTGACTTCACTTGCGGTGGAGATTGTCGGCCGCACTCACCAGAGGGGCGAACAAACGCCCCTCTGGCGGTACCTCGCTGTTCCTACGATCTCAGTTCCTACGAGCCCAGTTTCTACGAGCCCAGTGACCCTGTCGAGCCGAAGGGGTCGAGTGAGCCGAGGCTTCCGAACGGCCCGGGTGCGCGATCCAGCGCGAACGACACGTCCTCGACATCGTCATCCGAGAGGTCAATGACGACGGTGGGGTCAGCGATCTCGCAGCCCTCCGGCGGCGTGACCGTGACCGTGTAGCCATCCGTGGCGGGCAGGTACTGGAAGAAGAACTGCCCGTCCTCGGTGAGCGAGCGGCTGCGGGTGGTGGCGCTGTACGTCAGCGCCTCTGTGTCGATATCCAGGGAGACCTCGACCCCGTTGAGACCATTGCCCTCGCCAGCGTCGCAGCCCGTCACCACTCCCCAGATCGAGTGGACAACCACGAGCCCCACATCGACACCGGTGAAATCGGCGCCGTCGACGGTGACGGGGGCGCCTCCGGGATACGGCGTCGGCCCGCACCCGGCCGGGGCGTACGGCACGAGCCGGTAGTCCCCGTCCTCCACATTCGGGAAGCTGAACGCCCCGCCGTCGGCGATGTTCTGCGAGGCGACGACCGCATTGGCGTCGTCCTTGAGTTCGATCCAGGCCGAGCCGTCACCGCAGTCATTGGTGAACACGCCGGAGACGTCGAAGGCGGCTGGATCCGCGTGGGCGAACTGTGGGCTGGCCAGCACGACACTCGCTCCGAGCGCGAGTCCGGTGACAAACTTTGACTTCATGTACAGACCCTAGGTGACACAGTTCACATTCACAATAGAGTTCTTATCTACAATGCTCGCGGCCGTAGATCAGGTGGGACGCAGCCCTGGCTTGATTTGCAGACCGTCTGCGGCGATCGACGTTGGCGCAGTCATCAACGCGGCGCCCCCGCCACCATTGCGCTCACCTCAGACGCGGTGAAGGATGGACACCGAGTGAGAAACAGACTCGGCGGCCCGGAACGGTCGGTCGCGATGCGCTCTCACCGGTAGTCGAGCGGGGTGGCACGCACGATGCGCGCACTGATCGTCTTTGAATCGATGTACGGCTGCACCCACGACATCGCCGATGCCATCGCACGGGGCGTCGCTCTGGTGGGCGACGTCACTACAGTCCCCGTCTCGCACGCGATAGACGAGGACACCTCCGTCTATGACCTGGTGATCGTGGGCGGCCCCACCCATGTGCACGGGATGAGTCGCGAGTCGACCCGGCGTGGCGCGGTCGAGGCCGCCGACCAGCCGGACAGTGACCTGACGATAGAGCCCGACGCGGCCGCTGCTGGGATCAGGGACTGGCTGGGCGAGCTCTCCCGGCGCGAGGGCGCTGCTGCCGCGTTCGATACCCGCGTCGACAAACCCGCGATCCTCACCGGGCGGGCGTCCAAGGGGATCGCCAAGAACCTGCAGAAGCTGGGGTTCACGCTCGTCGCTGAGCCGGAGAGTTTCCTGGTGGACACCCACACCCAGCTGCTCGAGGGCGAGGTGGCCCGTGCGGAGCAGTGGGGGCAGATGGTGGCGGCGCGGATCCCCTGAAGCGGCGCGCTCCCTGGTCGTCACACTCCCCCGAACCACGCCCGACTGAGCTCGGCATACCGCCCGTCCGTCCGCAACAGCTCCTCGTGCGTCCCGGATTCGACGACCCGGCCGTGGTCCATCACCAGGATCCGGTCGGCGGCCGCGGCCTGGCTCAGCCGGTGCGCCACCACCAGTCCGGCGCGGCCCTTCAGCACTGCGGCCGCTGCCGCGTCGAGG
>NZ_JAALED010000571.1:0-104 GCF_014145155.1 Dietzia sp. B19
TGCGAGGAACTGCTCTCCGGCGGCGACGCCAAGGTGCGGTTCGACCTGATCGACCCCCAACCCGGCGTTCAGGACACACCGGATGCGGTGCTCAAGTACTTCAT
>NZ_JAALED010000571.1:236-302 GCF_014145155.1 Dietzia sp. B19
AAGCGATGAGCGTCCCCATGGTGACCGCCCGCCCCTGGGCGCGTCGTGGGGCACCGACAAGCCCAT
>NZ_JAALED010000571.1:380-933 GCF_014145155.1 Dietzia sp. B19
GTGACTCCTGCACGGCTCGTGTGTGCGGCGCGTGGCGTGCCGTCGTGTCTCAGGGCGATCAGACTCGGGGCGATCAGCCGGCGGGAACTCAGCCGGGCTGATCGCCCTGAGGCACCGCACCCATTCCCACGCCGGGCTCGCACACCTTCCAGGCGCCGTCCTCATTGAGCATCCGTACCTGCTCCGGCGCGGACTCGTCGGATTCCGACTCCACGGTGGCGGTGGCGACATCGCCCTCGATCTCGACCCCGGTGACCTCGAGATCCTGCGGGAACGAACCCGCGATGGACTCGCGCAGCATCGCGTCGAGGTCGGTGCCGGTCTGCTCGCCGGAGGCGGTGATGTTGTCGACCAGGTCCTGCGGCACCCGGTTCTCGGCGCAGAGATGGCTGTTGAACTCGGCGAACGAGTCCGAGGCGGTCATGTCGCGGAGAGTCTGCTCGACCGCGCGCTCCGCGCGATCCGAGGACGACATCGGCCCGGCCGCGACGAGCCACACGAGTGCGGCGGCCACCGCGGTTACGACGACGGCCGCCGCCACGAGCGCCACACG
>NZ_JAALED010000571.1:943-7793 GCF_014145155.1 Dietzia sp. B19
CACCGCCGAGTGGAACCTGATCTGCCTGTGCCGCAAGCACCACCGCGAGAAGACCTTCGGCCACTGCGCCTACCGGCCCGGACCCCTCGGTGAACTGACCATCATCACCGAAACCGGACACGAACACCGCACCACCCCACACGGCCCACTGGCCCAGGCCCGCGACCGGATCCTCGACCACCGATGGCGCCAACACCTCGAGCGCCTCATCACCGACGACGGCCACCTCACCAACCCACCAGGCGCCCACCGCACCCACCCCGCCTAACCCTCACCAACCCGGGTTCAGCGGTGCCACGTCGTGGATCGCCTGGCGACCTCGTGGATTGCGTCGATCTCGCGTAATCCCAGTCGCTGCGGTTGCGACGTGAGGAATCGCCTGATGCGACGCCGGGGAACCACCGTCACAGCGCCATCTGAGGGCTGGTTCTTCACGGTGAATCCCCCTCGAGCTCCCACCACCGCGATCATCCCGACGACCGGGACCGGAAAGCCGACCTGCTCCGCGAGCAGACGGGATGCCCGCCTCGCCTCGTGCCGACTGTTGCGGATGTACGGAACCCGACTGCCGTTGACCATGAAGGTGTCCCCGCCCACCCAGATCGCCGCCTTGGGATGATTCTTGGAGTTCACGGTGAAGACGCCGCCGGGTCCGATCACCACGTGGTCGATATCGGCACCCCTCTCCCCCACGCGTACGGCGTGCAGGATCCTCCACCGGGCGTCCAGGCCCGCCAGCTGTTCGCCGACGGCCTGCTCACCGTCCGCGCCGATACGCCAGGCACGCTCGTCGGTCTTCGCGTCGACCAACCGGGCGAGCACATGGCGCACCATCCCCTGCGCCTCCCGCTCGGCGAGCGCTCGCTCGCGTGCGGCCGCCCCCGCACGAGCATCGGCGAGATCGTGCCACCTCGGTCCGGATACGGTGTCTGGAACGGTGCGTGGCGCGCCGGCGTGCCCGGTCGACGCAGTTGTCGAGGAGCCAGTCGACGCCGCGACCGGCCCGGAACTCGGCAGCGACGGCGCGGGCGGTGGCACCGTCGCCGGCGGTGGCACCGGCGAGGGCGCAGGCGCGGGCGCAGGCACAGGTGTAGGTGTAGGTGCAGGCACACCGACCCCCTGCGGTATCCGGCTCGACTCCTGAGCCGAATCCCGGTGTCGCCCCGCGTGCGGGTGGTCCTCGATCGCCTTGCGCAACAGCGGAAGGTTGGCGAGATCGTCGGAGTGGTAGCGGCCGGTCGCCAGGTTGAGATAACCGAGGTCGGTTCCGCCCGGCGTGGCGGCATAGACCCGGTCGTGGCCGAAACGGGACCACCTTCGGACGATCCACTCGGTCACGGCGCCTCCTGATGTCAGTCGCCGAATACTCACATCCCGAGGCCACGGCGCGGAGGAGAACTCGCGAACCGAGAGGCGCCAAGGGTGAGGCGGAATACTCCCCGACCCCCTTTTGTTTGACATGTCAGCAAGTTAGGATGAAACGCACCAACAGACTGAAAGGCTCGCCATCATGCAGTTCGGGATCTTCTCCATCGCCGACATCACACCTGACCCCCACACCGGGCAGGTATCCACCGAGCACGAGCGCCTCGAGGCCATCGTCGAGTACGCGGTCCAGGCCGAGCAGGTGGGCCTGGACGTCTTCGCCCTGGGCGAGCACCACAACCCGCCCTTCGTCACGTCCTCCCCCACCACCACCCTGGGCTACATCGCCGGGAGGACCTCCGACATCATCCTGTCCACCGCCACGACGCTCATCACCACCAACGACCCGGTGAAGATCGCCGAGGACTACGCCATGCTGCAGCACCTCGCCGGGGGCCGGGTCGACCTGACCATGGGACGCGGCAACACCGGCCCGGTGTACCCGTGGTTCGGCCAGGACATCCGACAGGGCCTGCCGTTGGCGATCGAGAACTACGAGTTGCTCCACCGCCTGTGGCACGAGGACGTGGTGGAGTGGGAGGGCAAGTTCCGGACTGCTCTCCAGCAGTTCACGTCCACCCCGCGCCCGTTGGACGGCGTCGCGCCCTTCGTCTGGCACGGGTCGATCCGCTCGCCGCAGATCGCCGAGCAGGCCGCCTATTACGGTGACGGGTTCTTCCACAACAACATCTTCTGGCCGATCAGCCACACCAAGCAGATGGTCGAGCTGTACCGCCGTCGCTACGAGCACTACGGTCACGGCTCGGCTGACCAGGCGATCGTCGGGCTGGGCGGTCAGTTCTTCGCCCGCCCCAACAGCCAGGACGCGGTGGACGAGTTCCGCCCCTACTTCGACAACGCCCCGGTCTACGGCCACGGCCCGTCGCTCGAGGACTTCACCGCCCAGACTCCGCTGACGGTGGGATCCCCGCAACAGGTCATCGACCGCTACATGACCATGCGCGAGCACGTGGGCGACTACCAACGCCAGATGTTCCTCATCGATCACGCCGGGCTGCCGCGTAAGACGGTGCTCGAGCAGATCGAGATCCTCGGCACCGAGATCGTCCCGGTCCTGCGTCGCGAGCTCGACGCGCTGCGGCCGGCGCACGTGCCTGATGGGCCCACCCACGCGGCACGTGTCGCGGCACGTGACGCCGCGCTGGCCGCCGAGGGGGCGCCCGCGTACTCGGACGCTTACCGGTTCGGCACCGGCGACAATTGGACCGGACTGACCGTCGAGGGCGGACAGCGCGCCCAGGAGCAATCATTGGCCCGTGCCCGCCGCACCGAGTCCCGGCTCGCGCAGGCACCGGCGGGACGGGGCGACAAGTGACCGCCACCCACGCACCCGACGCACGGCCGCTGCGGCTGGTGGTGATCTCGGCGGGCACCTCGGTGCCGTCGAGCACCAGGATGTTGGCCGACCGTCTCACCTCGGCGACCCGTGAGGCCCTCGGGCGCCACGGGCAGGACGTCGACGTGACGGTCCTCGAGGTCCGCGGGCTCGCCCATGAGGTCGTGGACGCCACCTTCACCCGGTTCCCCGGCGACAAACTGCGCGCCGCACTCGAGGAGATCGCCCGCGCGGACGGGGTGATCGCGGTGACACCCACGTACAACCAGTCATTCTCGGGCCTCTTCAAGTCGTTCTTCGACGTGATCGACCCCGGCACGCTGACCGGCGTCCCGGTGGCACTGGGTGCGACGGGTGGCACCGTCCGGCACTCGCTGTCGATCGACTTCGCGCTGCGCCCGATGTTCGCCTACCTCAAGGCGGACGTGGTGCCGACCTCGGTGTTCGCGGCCTCCGAGGATTTCGGGGCCGTCGCCACCGGCGGCGACGGAGACTCGCTGGCCTCGCGCGCCGACCGCGTGGGCACGGAACTAGCGGACTTCATGCTGCGGTTCGCCGGGGTGACCGGGGGTGCGGTGGCGCCGACCCGGGCGGACGAGGGACGGGGCCGGAGGAGCGACGACGACGAGTTCGGCGACTTCGTCCCGATGGGCGACCTGCTCGGTGGTGCGAGCTAACCCCGGGATCAATCGGTCTGCGCGAGGCGTAGAGGGAGGATTCCGGTGTAGCCAAACTCGTGGTACTGAAGCTCGTCGACATACGGCGACTCGGCGTTGAGCGTGTAGCCGTCGGCAACCCGGCCGCACTGGTCGCCTCCCAGGAGGCCGGCAGTGATCAGTCGGCCCGGGTCGAGCTGCCGGGTCACCTGTCCGACCTCATCTGCCCACTCGCGGAGCACCTCCACCGGATGCGGTGGGGCGCAGCCGATGTCGGAGGGGCTCAGCGTGGATCGACGGGCGCGCCCGGGGTCCCGCCCTCGACACCGGCCCGGTCCGTGCCCTCGTCGGCAAGTTGATCCGGCTCGGGGTGGTCGGTGTCGAAGGTCTCGGGCAGGTTCTTGATGTGCTTGTTCATGTTGCGGATCAGAAGGACCGTCGCGACCAGCAGGAGCAGGACCACGGGGATCCCGATCGGCGAGGCCTTGCCGAACTCCGGGCCCATCGGGTGGTCGTTGTACCCGGGCGTGCCCGGCGACTGGTTCTGCGCGAAGACCATCGAGGTCTGATACGCCAGGATCTGGACGTCCGGTCCCAGGGTGATCATCTCGGGTCCTCACTCGTGCTCGGTCCGACCGGGAGCGCGACGTACGGGTCGACGCCCTCGAACAGGTCTGACTCGTATTCTCCCTCAGCCCGCTCGGGTACGGCCACCCGGCTTGCCGCGAGTTCGAACTCCTCGGTGGGCCACACCCGCTGCTGCATCTCCACCGGGGCGGCGAAGAACCAGCCGTTGGGGTCGATCTGCGTGGCGTGGGCCAGCAGTGCGGAGTTGCGTTGCTCGAAGTAGTCCGCGCACTCCACCCTGGTGGTCACCCGCCCCATGATGTCGGGGCGATCCCCCCAGCGGGACAGGAACTCGGCGAAGTGGCGGACGCCGTCGCGGGCGAACAGCTCCTCGTCGAGCAGCTCCAGACGGCTCTTGGGGAAGCCGTGCGTGTAGTAGACCTTGCCCACGGCCCACGGCTCGCCGGTCCCGGGGTAGCGATCGGGGTCCGCGGCGGCCTCGTAGGCGGCCATCGACGCCGAGTGAACCTTCAGGTGATCCGGGTGCGGGTACCCACCGTTCTCGTCGTAGGTGATGATCACGTGCGGACGGAACTCCCGGATCCTGGCGACCAGGGAGCGGGTGACCTCGTCGTCGTCGACCAGGGCGAAACATCCGGGAGGCAACGGCGGCAACGGGTCCCCCTCGGGCAGACCCGAGTCCTCGTAGCCCAGCCAGTGGTGGTCGACGCCGAGGATGTCCGCCGCGCGCGCCATCTCGCGGCGCCGTACGCCCACGAGATCGGCCACGACGTCGGGGCGGTCCATCGCAGGGTTGAGGATGCTGCCGCGCTCGCCGCCGGTACACGTCTCCACCAGCACGTTCACTCCCCGGGCCACGTACTTGGCCATGGTCGCGGAGCCCTTGGACGCCTCGTCGTCGGGGTGGGCGTGCACCGCCATCAGCCGGAGACCGGCCATCGTCGCACCTGCCGTTCATCAGAGCTCGGGGATCGGGATGACCCATTCTATGGACTCACCGGCCACCGGTGCCCCCGGGGCGGTCCGCCCGGGGCCCCCGGATACCCTGGGGATCATGAGTGAGCCGAGGCCGGACGCCGCGTCGCAGGCCGCAGGGACCCCGCCGGCCGGGCGGTACGACGACTCCGGGTCGGGCGTGACCGGCAAGGTGGTCGCCGGCTTCCTGGTCCTGCTCGTCGGCGCCCTCGTGGTGGCCGGCGCCGTCGCCGGCTACCGGCTCAGCGCCACCCCCACCATCTCCGGTGAGGTGATCGGGGTGACCGTCGTCGACGACGAGCGGGCGGACGTGGTGATGACCGTCACCCGGGACGATCCCGGGACCGCCGCCTACTGCATCGTCCGCGCGCAGGACCAGACCAAGGGCGAGGTCGGCCGCCGCGAGGTGTACGTGCCCCCGTCCGAAAACAGCGCGATCCAGGTCGACATGTCCATCGCGACCTCGGCCCGCGCGTTCGTGGCCGACGTCTACGGCTGCGGCGACGACGTCCCCGACTACCTGCGCAGGTAGGGGTTCTCGGGCCCCGAACCAGGTCACCGCTGTGTTAGCATCGTCCCATCAGCACGGCTCCTTTCGCGGGGCCGTGTTTTTCGTACAGCAGCACACACACGAACAGATTGGAGCGCGCTCTCATGGCGAACGACACCCAGGGCTACTGGTTGACCCAGGATTCGTACGACCGCCTCATGGCCGAGAAGGAGGCGCTGATCGCCAACCGTCCGGTCATCGCCGCCGAGATCAACGAGCGGCGCGAGGAGGGCGACCTCAAGGAGAACGCCGGGTACCACGCCGCGCGTGAGCAGCAGGGCCAGGAGGAGGCGCGCATCCGTCAGCTCGACGACCTGCTGGCCACCGCCCAGGTCGGCGAGACGCCCACCGAGACCGGCGTCGCCCTGGTGGGCTCCGTGGTCCGCGCCTACTACAACGGCGACGAGGACACCAAGGAGACCTTCCTGGTGGGCACCCGCGGTGAGGGCTCCGGCAAGGACGACCTCGAGATCTACTCCCCCGACTCCCCCCTGGGCCGCGCGATCCTGGGCGCCAAGGTCGGCGAGAGCCGCGAGTACACCACCCCGAACGGCAAGTCCGTCTCGGTGACGATCGTGACCGCGGAGCCGTACCAGAGCTGACCGGCCACGACGGGCCCGGTGGTAGGTTCTTCACGACTATCGGGCCCGGTTCGACCAGCCCGATCCCGCGCCGGCGTTTCCAGGAGTCCCACGTGACAGACGGTTCCCATGACAGGCCATTCGGCCCGGCACCGAAGATCGAATCGGCGGCCGAGCAGGTCCTGGGACCGGCGCTGCGCACAGGGCAGTCACCGTTCGACGACGAGCTCTACACCTGGACCCCCGAGGTCGCGGAGGAGCTCATCCGACGTCTGGACGGCGACGCCGAGGAGCACACCGGCGAGCACTCCGCGGACTCCACCCGCTCCCCCGTGATGCAGGCGCTCCACGACCAGCTGGAGGGTGCCCCGCGGCCGGTGGTGCTCCTGGCCGCCGAGTTGCTCTACATCCAGCAGCTGCCCCTGTCCACGGTGACCGCCCGCCTCAAGCGGGGACGGATCAGGGACGTCCTGTCCTGGATGGACGACGCCCCGGAGATCCCCGAGGTCCTCGACGAGGCGCTCGGCGAGAAGGGTCCGCTGACCGGCGGCCTCGGGTTCAACGTCCAGATGCGCGAGCACCTGCGGTGGCTGTGCACGTTCGTCATCCACTGGGCCGAGTTGGAGTCCGCCGAACGGGACGCGGCGCTCACGGACCCGTGGGAGTTCCAGCGTGCCGCCCGCTCGACCCCCGGCGACTGGCGGGCCATCCGCTACAA
>NZ_JAALED010000571.1:7836-11475 GCF_014145155.1 Dietzia sp. B19
GGCCTGGCCCGGGTACTTCCAGCCGATCGTCAAGCACGAGCATAAGACCCGGATCCGCGACGCGTTCGCCGACCTCATCGGTGGCCCGTCCGGGATCGACGAGCTGGACATCGACCAGGACCTGCACCGGATCGCCGAGACGCTCTCCGCCCAGCTCGGCCAGCCCGTCGACTGGTACCGGGGCGCGATCGCCAACCAGTGGCAGCGCCACCGCGACGACCACTCCCGCCGTGCGTGGCTGGTCCGACCCGGACGCGGCGGCGTCGGTCAGGCCGGACAGTGGGTCGCGCAGAACCGCATCGCGCTGCCCGCCTCGCACCTGCCGCGCATCCCCGCACACGCCAGCCGGCTCGAGGTGTCCCAGGCCGTCGAGCAGGGGTACCCGCACCTGGACTACCAGGCACGGTTCCAGCTCACCGCGGAGCTGCACACCTTCCTGTCCCGGATGAGCCCGCAGGACGTCGTGGCCACGGTCGCGGACGCCAAACTGCACCTGGGCACCCTCACCGACGACCTGGGCTACGTGGAGGACGGCGGCCAGCAGCTCGAGCGCTCGGTGCGGTGGCACTCGGTCACCCTCGACCTGGACACCCTCCCCAGCCCGCTCTCGGAGCTGATCGGGGAGCCCGGCACCGTCGTGGACCTCACCGACGGCCTCGACGCGCTGCTCGCCACCATGCACCCCGGCCGGCACTCCGCCGAGTCCCAGGTGGCCGAGGCGCCGGGCGCCGGGACCGTGCCCACCCTCCCCGACATCACCGACGAGCTCGCCGACGGCCTCCACATGCCGCGCAAGGAACTGCAGGAGATCGTGGACACCCTGCAGGAGCGGCAGCAGATCGTCTTCTACGGTCCGCCCGGCACCGGCAAGACCTACCTCGCGCAGGAGCTCGCGCGTTTCCTCGCCGGCGCCGACGACCCGAGCCGGGTCCAGCTGGTGCAGTTCCACCCCAGCTACGCCTACGAGGACTTTTTCGAGGGCTACCGGCCCACGCTCACCGAGTCCGGTCAGCCCGGCTTCGCCCTGCAGGCCGGGCCGCTGCGCCGCCAGGCCGCTCGCGCCACGTCGGACTCCGGGCGCGAGCACCCGAGCTTCCTCATCATCGACGAGATGAACCGCGCCGACCTGGCCCGCGTCTTCGGCGAGATGTACTTCCTGCTCGAGTACCGCGACCGCACGGTCCTGCCCCAGTACAGCCCCGACACCTCGTTCCGGTTGCCGCGCAACCTGTTCATCATCGGCACCATGAACACCGCCGACCGGTCGATCGCCATGGTCGACGCGGCCATCCGGCGTCGGTTCGCGTTCATGGAACTCCACCCGGACACCCCGCCGGTGGCGGGCGTGCTGCGACGTCACCTCGAGGCCCGCGGCGTGACCACCGAGCCCGCGGACCTGCTGGAGGCGCTGAACTCGGAGATCGACGACTCGGACCGCGACCTGCGGATCGGGCCGTCGTACTTCATGAAGGACCGGGCCACCGAACCCGGCGGGCTCGAGGCGATCTGGCGGTACGACCTCCTCCCGCTGCTCGAGGAGCACTACTACGGACGCCTGTCCCGCGCCGAGGTCCACGAACGCTTCGGGCTCGCGACACTGCGTCGGAAGATCGGCCGGGCGTGATCCCCGCCTCGGCGGGCTCTGCGGCGTCGGAGACCATCGAGTTCGACGAGTTCGACCGCCGTGGCCGGCTCGTCACCCTGAGCTGGGAGGGCGCGCAGCACCTGTCCCAGACCGGGCTGGTCGAGGTGTTGCCCGCCGGCCGCGACACGTGGCGGTTGATCCCGTCCGGGAGCGTCGGCTCGGTCCGCGTCGAGGGTCTGTCCGTGCGGGTCCTGCCCGCGGCCAACCTGGGCCTGACGCAGTTGTTCTTCCTGCTCGACCACGCGGCCGACACCGCGTTCCTCCCGTCGGCCGTCCAGGCGAGGGACGACGACGAGCTCTGGGTCTCCGTGGCCGAATCCATGGCCGCGTTGGCGCACCAGGCCCTGTCGTCCGGGCTGCTGCGCGGGTACCGCAGGGTCGACGAGGCGCTGACCACCGTGCGCGGCCGGATCCGTCTGGGCGACCAGATCCGCCGCCACCCGGGAATGACCATCCCCCTGGAGGTCACCTACTCGGAGTTCACCCCCGACATCGCGGAGAACCGCATCCTGCGCACCGCCGCGCACCGCCTGCAGTTCCTGCCCGACCTGCCGGACGCCACCCGGCGGCGGCTGGCGATGGTGGACGCCCGGCTGGCGGACGCCACGCTCATCGGCCAGGGCGCCCCGGTCCCCGCCTGGACGCGGACCCGGCTCAACGCCCGGTTCCAGAACGCGCTCGCCCTGGCCGACCGGATCGTGCGCCGCATCTCGGTGGAGGTGGAGGACGGCCACGCGGCGTCGGCGGCCTTCGTCACCGAGATGCCGGCGCTGTTCGAGCGCTTCGTGGAGGCCGAACTGACCGCCGCCCTCGACGGCTGTGGTGGACGGGTGCTGCAGAACCCCGTCGTCCATCTGGACACGGGTATCGAGCAGGGAGACGCCGGGGACGCCGGGTCGACCAGTGCCTCCGGCGGCAGGGCCGGTCGCCACAGCGCTCCCGACGCCGAGGGCGACCACATCTCCGTGCCCACCGGCCTCGTGTACGAGGTCGACGGCGAACCGGTCACGACCTTCGTTCCCACCTATCCCACGGACCGCCGCGCCCGCGCCGCCGAGCACTACAGGCTGCTGGCGGCCTGCACCGCGCTCGGCGTGGACCGCGCGTACCTCGTGTATCCGGCCCAGCGTCGCGACGACACCCCGCAGCCGCGGCGGATCGTGCACACCGACATCTCGATCGTCGAGTACCCGGTGGATCTCTCGATGGGGCCCCTGGAGAGCCGCAGGACTATCGTCGAGTTGTCACAGCAGGCCCGCGAGCTCGCGGTGCCGAGCCCCGCACGCCACCGCACCGGAGGGAGACGCCACGCCAGATGAGTCACGCAGATGATCCGGCACGGAAGGTCGTCGTCAACCTCGCGCTGGTCGCGGTGGGGACCGTCGGCGCCTACCGGGGTGCGTACGAACTCCTCGCCCAGCAGGCCAGGATCGCCCGACGGGTGATCCCCAAGCCCACCTCGCGACCCTTCCACGGCGACGGCCTCTACCGGCCCGGTGCCGTGACCGCGGAGCCGTGGCGACCCGGGATGACGTGCGACGTCCACATGGTGATCTTCGGCGACTCGCTCGCCGCCGGCCTGGGTGCCGACTCCCCCGGTGAACTGCCCGGGGTCCTCCTGGCGCGCGGTCTCGCCGAGGAATCAGGGTGGGACGTGCGGCTGAGCGTCAAGGCGATCGTCGGCGCCACCTCCAAGGGGCTCGCCGGTCAGGTCGAGGCCATGCAGATCGCGCACGGCGATCCCGACATCTCGGTGATCCTCATCGGCGGCAACGACATCACCGCACGCAACGCGATCGGCCCGTCGGCCCGCCGCGTGGGCGAGGCCGTCGAGGCGCTCCGCGAGGGCGGCTCCCTCGTGGTGGTGGGCACCTGCCCCGATCTGGGGACCATCAAGCCCGTCCCGCAGCCGCTGCGATCGGTCATGGCCACCCTCAGTCGCCGTCTCGCCTCGGCCCAGGCCGTGCAGGTCCGCCGCGCGGGCGGTGTGCCGG
>NZ_JAALED010000074.1:0-5937 GCF_014145155.1 Dietzia sp. B19
GCCCCCGGGGGTTCCCGGGGGCGGCCGCCTCTACCGCGTGTCGAGCGGACCGCTCGGCCGGTGGCCTGTTCAGTTCTGCTCGGCAGCCGCCTTCTTCAACGACTCGGTGGGCGCGAAGCGCTCGCCGTACTTGGCGGCCAGTTCCTCGGCTCGGGCGACGAAACCCTTGTAGCCCGAGGCGACGTGCTCGCCGGGTGCGGCGTAGTTCTTGGCGTACTGGCGGGTCCCGCCCGTCCACGCCGGGAACCCGATGCCGATGATGGACCCGATGTTGGCGTCGGCGTCGTCGACGATCACGCCCTCGTCCACACACTTCTGCGTCTCGAGCACCTCGGCGAACAGCATGCGGTCCACCAGGTCCTGCAGCGGGGGCGCGTTCTCCGGGGAGGTGTCGAACGCCTCCCGCAGGCCCGGCCAGAGGCCGGCGCGCTTACCGTCGGCGTACTCGTAGAAGCCTGCGCCGGCGGCACGGCCGGAACGCTCCAGCTCCTCGACCATCTTGAGGATCACCCGGTCGACCGCGTCGGGCACGAACTCCTGCCCGGCGGCCTCCGCCGCCTCGCGGGTGGCCTGACGGATCTTGACCATCAGGTTGAGGTTCAGCTCGTCGGACAACTGCAGCGGCGCCGCCGGGTATCCGGCGATGCGACCGGCCTGCTCGATGGTCGAGGGCTCGATGCCCTCGGCCAGCATCCCGATGGCCTCGTTGACGAACGTGCCGATCACGCGCGAGGTGTAGAAGCCACGGGAGTCGTTGACCACGATCGGGATCTTGCGGATCTGCAGGGTGAGGTCGATCGCCTTGGCCAGCGTCTCGGGCGTGGTCTTCTCGCCCGAGATGATCTCCACGAGCTGCATCTTGTCGACCGGGGAGAAGAAGTGCAGGCCGATGAAGTCCTCGGGCCGCTTCACACCGGTGGCGAGGTCGGTGATCGGCAGCGTGGAGGTGTTGGACCCCAGCAGCGCGTCCGCGTTGACGACGTCCTCGATCTCCTGGAAGACCTTCTTCTTCAGGTCCGGGGACTCGAAGACCGCCTCGATCACGAGGTCGCAGCCGGCCAGCGCCTGCGGATCCGCCGTCGGGGTGATCCGGGCGAGCAGCGCGTCGGACTTCTCCTGGGTGGTGCGGCCACGCTCGAGCGCCTTGGCCTCGATGCTCTCGGAGTACGCCTTGCCCTTGTCGGCGGAGGCCTGCTCGACATCCTTGAGCACGACCTCGATGCCGGCCTTGGCGCAGACGTAGGCGATGCCCGCGCCCATCATGCCGGCTCCCAGGACTCCGACCTTGGTGAACTGCGTCCGGGGGATCTCCGAACCGTCGGCGGCCTTGGGCCGCGCTCCCCCCGAGGAGCAGTGCTGCATGTCGAAGAAGAAGGCCTGGATCATGTTCTTGGCCACGACGCCGGTCACCAGCGAGACGAAGTAGCGCGCCTCGATCTTCTCCGCGGTGGCGAAGTCCACCTGCGAGCCCTCGACGGCCGCGGCCATGATGGCACGCGGCGCCGGGGAGGGCGCGCCCTTGGTCTGCTTGCGCATGTTCGCGGGGAAGGACGGCAGGACGCCGGCCAGTGCGGGGTCCTTGATCGTGCCGCCGGGGAGCTTCCACCCCTTGCGGTCCCACGGCTGGGTGGCCTCGGGCTCGGTGCCGATCCACGCCTTGGCGGCGTCGATCAACTGCTCGGGGGCCACGACCTCGTCGACGAGGCCGGCCTCGAGCGCCTTGGCCGGCGCGAAGGACCGACCGGACATGAGGATGTTGGGCACGGCCTGGGCCAGGCCGAACATGCGGACGGTCCGGACGATCCCGCCGCCACCCGGCAGCAGACCGAGGGTGACCTCGGGCAGGCCGACCTTGGCGCCGCGGGCGTCGGCCATGACGCGGTGGTGGCACGCGAGCGCGAGCTCGAGGCCGCCACCCAGGGCCGCACCGTTGATGGCGGCCACGACCGGGACCCCGAGGGTCTCGAGGGCGCGCATCCGGCCCTTGATCTCCATGGACCGCTCGAACAGCTGCTCGGCGTCCTCGGGGCCCGCCGTGATCATGGACTTGAGGTCGCCGCCACCGAAGAAGCTCTTCTTGGCGGAGGTCAGGACGACGCCCTTGATGGAGTCCTTCTCGGCCTCGATGCGGCCGACGGTCTCCGAGAAGTCGTCGATGAAACGGGCGTTCATGGTGTTCGCGCCGTGGTCGGGGTCATCCATGGTGAGGGTGACGATGCCGTCGCCGTCCTGCTCCCACCGGAACATGTTTTCGCTCACTGGTTCTCTACTCCTCAAGGCTGTGGTGTCGGTGGTGCGGATCAGACGCGCTCGATGATGGTGGCGACTCCCATGCCGCCGCCCACGCAGAGCGTGATGAGGGCGCGCTTGCCGCCGGTCCGCTCGAGCTCGTCGAGCACGGTGCCGGTGATCATGGCGCCGGTCGCACCGAGGGGGTGGCCCATGGCGATCGCTCCGCCGTTGACGTTGAGCTTCTCGTCGGGGATGTTCATGTCCTTCTGGAACCGCAGGACGACGGAGGCGAAGGCCTCGTTGAGCTCCCAGAGATCGATGTCGTCAGAGGTGAGGCCGGCGATCTCGAGAGCCTTCTTCGCTGCCGGGGTCGGGCCGGTGAGCATGATGGTGGTGTCGGCGCCGGAGGTGGCCGCGGCCACGACACGGGCGCGCGGCGTCATGTTCATCTCCTTGCCGGCCTTCTCCGAACCGACCACCACGAGCGCGGCGCCGTCGACGATGCCGGACGAGTTGCCACCGTGGTGGACGTGGTTGATCTCCTCGACCCAGTGGTACTTCTGCAGCGCGACGGCGTCGAAGCCACCCATGTCGCCGACCATGGCGAACGACGGCGTGAGGCCGGCCAGCTTCTCGACGGTGGTGCCCGGACGCATGTGCTCGTCGTGGTCGAGAATGGTGACACCGTTGATGTCCTTGACCGGGACGACCGACTTGGCGAACCGGCCCTCCTCCCACGCCTGGGCGGCGAGCCGCTGCGAGCGCTCGGCGTAGCGGTCCACGTCCTCGCGGGTGAAGCCCTCGAGGGTGGCGATGAGGTCGGCACCGATCCCCTGCGGGGAGAAGTACGTGTCGTAGTTGGTGGCCGGGTCCAGGGCCCAGGCCCCGCCGTCGGTGCCCATCGGGACACGCGACATGGACTCGACGCCGCCGGCGAGGACGACCTCGTCCCATCCGGAGCGGATCTTCTGGGCGGCCATGTTGATCGTGGTCAGGCCGGATGCGCAGAAGCGGTTGATCTGCACGCCGGCCACGGTGTCGGGCATCTTGGCGGCCAGCGCGGCGATGCGCGGCAGATCCATGCCCTGGTCACCCAGGGGGGTGACGATTCCGTAGATGATGTCCGAGATCCGGTTCTCGTCGAGGTCGGGGAACCGACGCCGCATTTCTTCGATGAGACCGACGACCAGGTCGATCGGCTTGACCCCGTGCAGAGCGCCGCCAGGCTTGCCCTTGCCTCGCGGAGTCCGGATGGCGTCGTAGATGAATGCCTCGGTCATGGGTTGTCCACGGCCTTTCTCTGGGCGGAACTGATACGTGTTCGAACTCAGGTTACGTTGTCCACCCACCGCGCGCGGAGTGCGGTCCGTTTTTGTCGACCCGCACCCCGCGCGCTCCGATGGCACAGTGGACCGTGACTGTCCGCGGCGTCCCGGCAGGGGCGCCGCCCGACCCGACGCGAGGACCCCCGTGACCGTGACCGACGCCGTACCCCCCGCCCTGGTCGAGCTCGCCGAGAGGTGTGGGGTCGCCACGAGCTACACCGATGCGCGCGGAGTCCGACAGGACATCACCGCCCGGACCCTGCGCGCGGTTCTGGCCGCGATGGGCGTCCGGGCCGGCGATGACGACGACGAGAGCGGCACCACGGCCCGTGAGGCCCTCGAGGAGAATCGTCTGCGGCCGTGGCGGCGGGTGCTCCCACCGACGATAGTGGCGAGGCGGGGGGCGAGCGCCAGGTGCGCGGTTCATGCCCCACGCGGTGCCACGGTGACGCTGTCGGCCCATCTCGAGGACTCGGCCGCACCGCTCGATGTGGAGCTCCCCGACACCCCTGCCGAGTCGATGCAGGTCGACGGCGTGCTCGTCGACCGCGTCGAACTCGACCTCCCCGCCTCCCTCCCCCTCGGATGGCATCGGCTCGTCGCCGTGGTCTCCGACCCGTCAGCTCCCGGATCCCGGACGGTCGAGTCCACCCTGCTGGTGGCCCCGCAATCGATACCGGTTCCCGCGGACCTCACGCGACGCCGCGCGGCCGGTCTGGCCGCGCAGATCTACCAGGTCCGGTCCGAGCAATCGTGGGGGGTCGGGGACCTGGCCGATCTGGCCGACCTCGCCGGCTGGGCGGGCCGGGACCTCGGAGCCGACTTCGTCCTGGTCAACCCGATGCACGCCGGGGAGCCGTTCCCGCCGGTGGAGCCGTCCCCGTACCTACCCACCACGCGTAGGTTCGCCTCGCCTCTGTATCTCCGTCCCGAGCAGATTCCGGAGTACACCGCCCTGCCGGATGAGGACAGGCGGAGAATCGATGATCTCGCGCGGTCACAGCACCCGCACAACTCCCGGGACACCATCGACCGCGACTCCTCCTGGAGTGCCAAGCTCGATGCGCTGCGGATGGTGTTCTCCGCTCCCCTGTCGGATGATCGGGCACGGGAGTTCGACGCCTTCGTCGTCGAACAGGAACCCGGTCTCCATCGCTTCGCCACGTGGTGCGCGCTGGCGGCCGAGGCGGGCCCGGACTGGTCGCGGTGGCCCGAGGATCTCCGGGATCCGGACTCCGACGCGGTGGCGCGCTACGCGCACGACCACGCGGAGGAGGTCCGTTTCCACCAGTGGTTGCAGTGGCAGGTCGCTCAACAGCGTGCAGGGGCGCAGAGGGCGGCCCTGTCGGCGGGGATGCGTCTGGGCATCCTGCACGACCTCGCCGTCGGGGTTCATCCCACCGGCGCCGACGCCTGGGCCCTCCACCGCTCACTGGCACGCGGGGTCACCGTGGGCGCGCCGCCGGACGCCTACAACCAGCTGGGCCAGGACTGGTCTCAACCCCCGCTGCGACCGGACGCGCTCGCCGAGGATGGCTACCGACCGTTCCGGGACATCGTGCGCGCTGCGCTGCGGGACTCGGGAGGGATCCGGATCGACCACATCCTCGGGCTCTTCCGACTCTGGTGGATACCGTCGGGACTCGCGCCCACCGAGGGAACCTATGTGCGCTACGACCACGAGGCGATGATCGGGGTCCTCGCTCTGGAGGCGTCACGTGCCGGAGCCGTGGTCGTGGGAGAGGACCTGGGGACCGTCGCACCGGGGGTTCGGGAGGAACTGTCCGAGCGAGGAGTCATGGGAACCTCGGTGATGTGGTTCGAGCAGGAGGATGGCCGGCCGACGCCTCCGGAGGACTACCGGCGACTGTGCATGGCCTCGGTGACGACCCACGACCTCCCCCCGACTGCAGGTTATGTCGATCTCGTCCACGTCGACGTCCGCGAGGAGCTGGGCCAGCTGACGGGCGATGCGGAGCAGGAGCGCCTCGATGCCGCGGCCGAGATCCGTTCCTACACCGAGGCGGTCAGGCAGCGCGGTCTCCTCGAGGGCGACAGCCCGGAAGACCTGGTGGTGGCGCTCCACGCCTTTCTGTCCGCGGCGCCCTCTCTCCTGTACGCCGTGTCCGTCGCCGACCTGGCTGGAGATCGCCGGCCGGTCAACATGCCGGGGACGTCCGAGGAGTACCCCAACTGGCGTGTCCCGCTCACCGACAGCCGGGGTGCGGTGGTCTCCGTGGAGGGACTACGTGACTCCGGCCTTGCGGGGCGGGTGTGGGGCGCGGTGGCCGGTCAAGGTGGGGTGGTATGACGGGAGCCCCCGGGTCGCGTGATGCGATCCGGGGGCTCTCGTGTGAAGTTGTGTTCGGCGGTGACCTAC
>NZ_JAALED010000075.1:0-4285 GCF_014145155.1 Dietzia sp. B19
CCCAGCGCCGACGCCGGCCCCGGCCGCGGCCACCCCGTCGCTCGCGAAGAGCGAGGACAGCGGTGCCGCCAACTCCGACACGCATCTGCGTGCGGCCCGCGTTCTCGCGATGGCGCAGGAGATGGCGGACCGGCTGACCGGGGAGGCCAAGAAGGAGTCCGACGGGCTCATGGCCAAGGCGCGCGGCGAGTCCGATCGGCTGGTCGGCGACGCCAAGACGCAGTCGGAGAAGATGGTCGGCGACGCCCGCAGGGAGGCCGACAAGATCCTCGGCGAGGCCAAGACCAAGTCCGACGGGATCGTCAAGGACGCCCAGTCACGCTCCGAGCAGCAGATCAAGGAAGCCCAGGCCAAGGCGGACGCCCTGCAGGCCGACGCGGAGCGCAAGCACACCGAGATCATGGCCACCATCAACCAGCAGCGTGGCGTGCTCGAGGGCCGGATCGACCAGCTGCGGACCTTCGAGAAGGACTACCGCAGTCGCCTCACCAGCTACCTCGAGAACCAGCTGTCCGAGCTCGGGAAGTCCGGATCGGCTGCCCCGGCCGCCCCGGCGGAGAACGCCGGTGCGCCCGACCAGGGTGCCAAGAAGGACGGCGGCCACCGCGCCGAGTAGTCCTCCCGCGTCGACGCGTCCGGTCCCCGCCCCTGCCCAGGGTGCGGGGACCGACGTATATTCGGGGAGTGGGACCGCCCCGGAACAGGCGCGCCCCACGACACGCACCACGGCAGGAGGAACGCATGCTCGTCGCCGCACTCGGACTGACGATCCTCGGATTCGCCTTCCTCGTCGCCGCCGTCGCCACCGGTCAGATCGGGTGGGCGTGGGCCTGCATCGTGGTCGGCGCCCTCGGCCTGCTGCTGCTGGTCATGGATCTCATCCGCGGGAGATCCGCGCGTGACGGGTCCGGACGGGACCCGTCAGAGGTGGCGGACGCGGCGGACTCCCACGCCGCCAGGTAACATCACCCCATGTCCGGCGGTGAGCCGGATGCGCTGCGATCCGGCCATCACCGGGGAGCGCTCGGAAGAACAGCCGGTCCCGTGGAGGGGGCGGCTCAGTAGAACCGAACGGGGGAGCCCGACCGGCCCCCGACCCATGAGTGGGCGTCGCACCGTCGTCGTCAAACGGGGTGGTACCGCGGACGGACGCGCCAGTCGTGTCCGGATCGTCCCCGAGCGCAGGCCTGTCGGCCCCACGGGTACCCACTCGTGCGGGCCCCGTACCGCGAGGAGTCCGCCCGCATGAGCACCGAGCCCACCGCCACGGGTAGCGCCTACCCGATTCTCGACCTCACCGGCGGCACCACGGCACAGTCGCCGTCGTTCCCCGCCCTCGAGGAGACCGTCCTGGCCCGGTGGGACCAGCGCGACACCTTCCGGGAGTCCGTCCGCAGACGGGCGGACGCCGAGGAATACGTCTTCTACGACGGCCCCCCGTTCGCCAACGGCCTACCCCACTACGGGCATCTGCTCACCGGGTACGTCAAGGACGTGATCCCGCGCTACCGCACCATGCGCGGATACCTGGTCGAGCGCCGCTTCGGATGGGACTGTCACGGTCTGCCGGCCGAGCTCGAGGCCGAGAAGCAGCTGGGGATCACCGAGAAGTCGCAGATCCTCGACATGGGTCTGGCCGAGTTCAACTCGGCCTGCGAGAAGTCGGTCCTGCGCTACACCGACGAGTGGGAGGAGTACGTCCACCGTCAGGCCCGTTGGGTGGACTTCGAGAACGACTACAAGACGCTGGACATCGACTTCACCGAGTCCGTCCTGTGGGCGTTCAAGCGGCTCTACGACAAGGGCCTGGTCTACAAGGGTTTCCGCGTGCTGCCGTACTCCTGGTACGAGCAGACGCCCCTGTCCAACCAGGAGACCCGGTTGGATGACGCGTACAAGATGCGTCAGGACCCCGCGGTCACCGTCGGCCTGCCGCTCGAGGCGCCGCAGTCCAGCCCGCTCCACGGCGCCGAGGCGCTGGTCTGGACCACCACCCCCTGGACCCTGCCGTCCAACCTGGCCGCCGCCGTCCACCCCGACATCGACTACTGCGTGGTGCAGGTGAACTCCGGTGAGCTCGCCGGCCGCCGCTTCGTGGTGGCCGAGGCCCGCCGCGGGGTGTATGCGCCCGAGTTCGGCGAGGACGCCGAGGTGGTGGCGACGGCGAAGGGCGCCGACCTGGTGGGTCTGACGTACGTCCCGCCGTTCGACTTCTTCGCCGGCCACCCCGGCGCGCACGTCGTGCTGTCGGCGGACTACGTCACCACCGAGTCGGGCACCGGCATCGTCCACCTCGCGCCGGCCTTCGGTGAGGAGGACAAGGACGCCTGCGACGCGGCCGGTATCGAGTTGGTCATCCCGGTCGGCCCCGACGGCAAGTTCACCGCCGAGGTGCCCCCGTACGCGGGCCAGCTGGTCTTCGACGCCAACGCGCCCATCTCACGCGACCTGCGTGCCGCGGGTCGCCT
Organism: Dietzia sp. B19; assembly: GCF_014145155.1. Taxonomy (NCBI): domain Bacteria; kingdom Bacillati; phylum Actinomycetota; class Actinomycetes; order Mycobacteriales; family Dietziaceae; genus Dietzia; species Dietzia sp. B19. Next base: position 2,469 of record NZ_JAALED010000075.1, read on the forward strand.
GATCCGGCACGAGACCATCGAGCACTCCTACCCGCACTCCTGGCGCTCCGGGCAGCCGTTGATCTACATGGCCCTGCCGGCCTGGTTCGTCAAGGTCACCGCGTTCCGGGACCGGATGGTCGAGCTCAATCGCGAACACATCACGTGGATGCCGGAGCACGTGCGCGACGGGCAGTTCGGCAAGTGGCTCGAGGGCGCGCGGGACTGGAACATCAACCGGAACCGGTACTGGGGCGCGCCGATCCCCGTGTGGGAGTCGGACGACCCGGCCTACCCGCGCGTGGACGTCTACGGCTCCCTCGACGAGCTCGAGGCCGACTTCGGGGTGCGGCCCACCGATCTGCACCGTCCGTACATCGACGAGCTGACCCGGCCCAACCCCGACGACCCGACCGGCAGATCCACCATGCGGCGGGTGGCCGACGTGTTCGACTGCTGGTTCGAGTCCGGGTCCATGCCGTTCGCGCAGGTCCACTACCCCTTCGAGAACAAGGAGTGGTTCGAGACCCACAACCCGGGCGACTTCATCGTCGAGTACAACGGTCAGACCCGCGGCTGGTTCTACACGCTGCACGTGCTGGCCACGGCGCTGTTCGACCGTCCCGCGTTCACGCACGTCGCCGCCCACGGGATCGTGCTGGGCAACGACGGGCTCAAGATGAGCAAGTCCAAGGGCAACTACCCGGACGTCAACGAGGTCTTCGCCCGCGACGGCTCCGATGCCATGCGATGGTTCCTCATGAGTTCCCCCATCCTCCGCGGTGGCAATCTCGTGGTGACCGAACAGGGCATCCGCGAGGGTGTGCGTCAGGCCATGCTGCCGCTCTGGAACTCCTACAGCTTCCTGCAGCTGTACGCCGCCGAGCGCGCCACCTGGCGCACGGACTCCCCGCACGTGCTGGACCGGTACATCCTGTCCCGGTTGGCCACGACCCGGGACGCGATGACCGAGGCCCTGGAGACCACGGACATCGCCGCCGCCTGCGACGAACTGCGACAGTTCGCCGACGCCCTGACCAACTGGTACGTGCGCAGGTCGCGCTCCCGGTTCTGGGCGGGGGAGGCCTCCGGTCAGGACTCCCGCGACGCCTTCGACACCCTCTACACGGTGCTGGAGACGACGATGCGGCTCGCCGCCCCGCTCCTCCCGCTCATGTCGGAGGTCGTGTGGACCGGCCTGACCGGGCGGGAGTCGGTCCACCTCGCGGACTGGCCGGCCGCCGACGAGCTCCCGCGCGACGCCGGGTTGGTCGAGGCCATGGAGGCCGTGCGGTCGGTGTGTTCGACCGTCTCCTCCGTGCGCAAGGCCAAGCAGCTGCGCGTGCGCCTGCCCCTGAACTCCCTCACCGTGGCGATGCCCGACGCCGAGAGGCTCGAGCCGTTCACCGGGATCATCGCCGACGAGGTCAACGTGCGCCACGTCCACCTGACGAGCGACGTGGCCGCCCACGGGCGGATGGAGCTGGCCGTCAACGCCCGCGCGGCGGGGCCGCGGTTGGGCAAGCAGGTTCAGGCGTGCATCAAGGCCGCCAAGACGGGGGACTGGTCCGAGGCCGACGGGGTGGTCATCGCCGGTGGGGTCGAACTGCAGGAGGGCGAGTACGAACACCGCCTCGTGGCCGCGGACCCGGAATCGACGGCCGCGCTCCCGGGCGGGGCCGGGCTGGTGGTGCTGGACCTGACCGTCACCGAGGAGCTGGAGGCCGAGGGCTGGGCCAAGGACCGGATCCGTGAGATCCAGGAGGCCCGCCGCGGCGCCGGGTTCGACATCTCCGACCGCATCCGGGTGCGCCTGGAGGTCCCGGCGGCCCGCCGCG
>NZ_JAALED010000007.1:0-1207 GCF_014145155.1 Dietzia sp. B19
GCAACGTCTCCCACGGCTGCATCAACCTCAGCCCCGAGGACGCGGCCTGGTACTACGACAACACCCGCAACGGCGACCCGTTCATCGTGGTGGGCGGCCCGGGACGGCAGTTCGGCGAGTTCGACGGCCAGGGCGACTGGAACTACTGAGGCGGCCACGGGACCGGCCCCCGGCCCACCCCCCGCGGGTCGGGGTGAAACACAATCGATATGGCGCACGACACCCTATGAGAGTCCTCCGCCTAGGCTGAGAGGTACCCCTCGTCTCCGTCGTCCCCAGGAGTAGCAATGACCCGTTCGCCCCGGATCACGGTCCTCGCCTCGATCCTCGCCGCGGCCGCCCTCGTCCTGGGGCTCGCCCCGGCGGCCAACGCGCAGTCGGTGATGCCCCCGAGCCCGCCCGGCATCCCCCAGCTGGAGAACGCGCCGTTGCCCACCCCGCTCATCCCGGGGGTAGGGGCGATGCCGGTCCTGACTTATCCGGTGATCGGTCCCGACCGACCCGCGCCCGAGTACGGCGACGTCAACGTCTTCCCCACGCAGAACGAGATCGTCGGCGTGGCGCAGCCGGTCATGTTCTTCTTCGATCGGCCCATCACGGACCGGGCCCGCGCGGAGGCCACGCTCGGCATCCGTACCGAGCCCCCGGTGGCGGGCAAGTTCTACTGGGTCAACAACTCCGAGGTGCGGTGGCGCCCGCACTCCTTCTGGCCGGTCAACACCTCGGTCACCGTCTGGGCCGGCGGCAAGCGGCAGCAGGCCTTCCGCACGGGTGACGCGCTGATCGCGGAATACGACGACCGCACCAAGCTCATCACCGTGACGCGTAACGGCCAGCACGTGCGCACCATGCGGGCCTCGGCGGGGATGCGCGGCTGGGAGACCTACAACGGCACCTACTACACGGGTCAGCGCGGCCGGAACGTGCGGATGAACTCCGAGGCCTTCGGGCTGCGGATCGAGGACGGCGGGTACGACTCGATCATCAACGACGCCGTCCGCCTGAGCTACGACGGCATCTACATCCACTCCGCCCCGTGGTCGATCGCCGACCAGGGCGTCCGCAACGTCTCCCACGGCTGCATCAACGTCAGCCCCGAGGACGCGCGCTGGTACTACGAGAACTCGCGCAACGGCGACCCGTTCATCGTCAAGAACGGCCCCGGGCGTCCCTTCGGCGCCTTCGACGGCCAGGGCGACTGGAACTA
>NZ_JAALED010000572.1:0-10742 GCF_014145155.1 Dietzia sp. B19
GCCGATGCCGAGCGCACCAACGAGGGCTGGAAGCGCTTCCTGGTGCTCAACATGCTGGCGGGCTTCTGCGTGACGCAGATCGTTCTGTGGTCGGTGCTCGTCTGGTCCTGACGCCGCTCGCCGCCCCCGCGGTCACGCGACCTCCGGGGCGCGCACGTCGAGGACGCGTCTGAGGCCTCAGCGCTGGACGCGGGCCATCCAGCGTTGCGAGGGCGGGCTGATGCGCCAGTTGCGGGCGATCGTCCGGAACGCGCGGGAGAACCGTCGGCGCATCGCGGCGGGATCGTCGAACGGGCGCGCGGAGATGCCCACGGTGAGCGACCGGTCCACCCGGAGGCGGTCGGCGGCACCGAACTGGAACGACAGGTCGATGTCGTCGTGCAGTTCCGGGTCCGATCGGTTCACCCCGTCCCGCACGCGATCCCAGGCCTCGCGCCGCATCGCCAGGTTCGACCCGAACAGCACCGGGTGCGCCATCGCGGCGCCCACGGAGACGAAGTACGCGTCCATGTAGAGCAGCCGGGCGGCGCGGGCCCGCCAGCCGCTGAGCCCGATGAACTCGCCCGGGCCGGAGATCGCCACGAGCTCGGGGTCCTCGGTGAACGCCTTGTCGATCCGCTGCACCCAGTCCGGGCCCGGGCGGGAGTCCGCGTCCAGGCGGGCGATCACGTCTCCCGAGGCCGAGTCGTAACCGGTGGCCGTGGCCGAGGGGATGCCCCGCACGGCCTCGGTGACCACCCTGGCCCCGGCGTCGCGGGCCACCTCGGCACTGTCGTCGGCACAACCGTTGTCCACCACCACGATCTCGTCCGGTGTCCTGGTCTGGCGACGCAGGGCCGCGAGGCACCCGGCGAGCTCGTGGGCGTCGTCGAGGACGGGGACGACCACGGAGATGCGCATGCCCCTCATCCTGCCAGCGGGGCGCCGACCCCATCCAACCGGGCGATTTGTGCACTGTTCCAGCGTGTGTGTAATCTGCTAGAGGCTTTAACCCCGAGCTGCGGAGTGATTCGCGACCCGGGGTGGCTGGCCCCCTTAGCTCAGTCGGTAGAGCGTTTCCATGGTAAGGAAAAGGTCGACGGTTCGATTCCGTCAGGGGGCTCGCACGGCACACCGGGCACGGCGATATAGCTCAGATGGTTAGAGCGCACGACTCATAATCGTGAGGTCCCGGGTTCGATCCCCGGTATCGCTACAAGAGAATACGACACGAACCGGCACCTCGTAGGGGGCGCCGGTTTCGTCGTTCCACGGCGCGGTGCCCTAGTTTGAAGGTGATCACTCTGAGGGATCGGCATACCCGATCCCTGTCGCCTCTCGCGAGGCGCTGTTCCGGTTTAGGCGGGCGAGTGTGAGTTGTCCCGATCTCGGTCGGGTGTGCATGGGGCCGAATGGTGCGACACCGTTCGGCCCCATGGCTAACCGCTACCGAGACCAAGTGTCAGTCAGTCACTAATGTTTAAGTGGGAGAGTAAGAGAGGGTTGCAACTATCATGTTGACCCCGTACAGTGACTTGCATCACCTAACAAGTACACGAGGGGTCTGACATGACTGCGAAGATCCGCCCACCGGACGGACCGTGGTCGCTCGCGTGGGCGAAGTCGCCCGACGATGACGGTGCCTGGCTTCCGCTGTGGCGTCACATGGCTGACTCCGCCGAAGTGGCGAACCGTCTATGGATGGAATGGATGCCGCCCGCCTCTCGAGAAGTCGTGGCGGCCGAGACGGGAAGCCAGATTCTGGCGGGTTCGCTTGCGGTCTTCCTCGCAGCCGCTCACGATGTCGGCAAGATCAGCGAGGAGTTCGCGAGCCAGAACGTCGAGTTGCGCGAGCGAATGTCCCGCGTGGGGTTCGCGATACCAAACGCTGCGGTCAGCTCGGGACAACGCAGGGAGAGGCCGCACGGATCGGTGAGCGCTAGAAGCCTCTGGGAGTGGCTGTTCGAAGCCATCGGGGGCCGCGGCAAGGCCTCGACGATTTCGGCGGTGCTGGCCGGTCATCACGGGACGTTCCCTCCAGGGCCGCCCCAGGAGTTGCCGGAGTCGGACGCGATCTGGGCCGAATCCCGCCGATCGGCGATCGACTTCGCTGTGGGGCTCTCCGAGATCACTGAGGCAGATCTCGTGCAGGTGGCCACTGTGGGACTCTCCCAGGCGGCGCAGGTCGTCCTCGCAGGTTTTGTCGTGGTGTGCGATTGGATTGCGTCCAACACGGAGTTGTTCCCGTACGGGACTGATGGGGAAGATGGCGACCGCGCGGCCAGGGGGTTGGCTGCGCTCGCTCTGCCGAGGCCTTGGTCGCCCAGCCCTCCACTCGATGATGCCGCGCTTTTCGCCGACCGTTTCGAGCTGCCGAAAGGTGCGTCTCCGAGGCCGGTGCAACTCGCCGCCGTTGAACAGGCGCGACTCATGATCGAACCCGAGCTCATGCTCATCGAAGCACCGACAGGAGAGGGTAAGACAGAGGCGGCCTTCGCCGCAGCCGAGGTCATCGCGGCCAAATTCGGATGTGGTGGGTTGACGGTGGCGCTCCCCACGTGTGCGACGAGCGACGCGATGTTCAGCCGAACACTGTCATGGCTCGATCGCAGTGTTCCCGCCGGAACAGTCGCCTCCGCACTGCTGACCCACAGTCGTGCGCGATTCAACGACGAGTTCACGGGCCTGTCCGCGGTTGTCCCGGATAGGGGGCTGGCGGGTATCCACGACGATTCCCCCTCGGGTGCCGGATCGCTGACCGCGCACTGGTGGCTCCGGGCCAGGAAGAAGTCGGCGCTCGCCGACTTCACCGTCGGGACCATCGACCAGGTGCTTCTCCTTGCGCTGCAGTCTCGTCATCTCATGCTGCGGCACCTCGGGATCGTCGGAAAGGTCGTGGTCCTCGACGAGGTACACGCGGCGGACAGCTACATGTCCCACTTCCTCGACCGGGCCTTGGAGTGGCTCGGTGCTGAACGGGTTCCGGTCGTCGCCTTGACCGCGACCCTCACGCCGGAGCGCCGATGCGCGATGCTCGCGGCATATCGGAGGGGGCGATCAGCGGCAGTGGGGGAGCAGATCGTGGCGGGCAGCCGACCGGGACCCGACTTCGAGGCGACAGCTGCTGCCACCGCGTTCCCCCTGATCGTCCGGGTGGGGTCGGGACTGCCGACTCTGACGGAGCCAGCGGCCAGCGGCCGGGAGACCGCCTATCGTATGGAGTTCGTCGGCGACGACGACGCTGAGCTTGTCCAGTCGGTGTCAGACGCGGTGAACAGCGGAGTCTGCGTCGTCGTCGTGCGGAACACGGTGGCCCGGGCGCAGGAGGTTTACACCGCCCTTCTCAACGAGCTGGGATCCAGTCGGACGATGTTGATGCACTCACGGTTCATCCTTGCAGACAGGCTCCACCGTGAAGGTCAGGTCAAGGAGTTGCTGGGCCCACCGGCGATCGGACGCAGACGACCCCCCGGCATGGTGATCGTGTCGACTCAGGTCATCGAGAGTTCGCTCGATATCGATGCGGACCTCATGTACTCCGACCTTGCTCCAATCGATCTGATCCTCCAACGAGCCGGCCGCTTGCACAGGCACGACCGACCGGCCGGCACCAGGCCGGGGATCGCGGCGACACCGAGGTTCCTCATCAGCGGCGTCGAGCTCTCGTCCGATGGATCGAGCCCGACCGTAGACAAGGGGTCATCCTATGTATACGGCGGTGCATCTCTATTGCGCACGACGGCAGTGCTCCGTGATCACCTCGAACGCACCGAAGGAATAGTGGAGTCGCCTCGCGACGTCGCAGACCTCGTCCGTGCCGCCTACTCACCAGACGCTGTCCCGCCAGCTGGGTGGGAGGACGACTGGCGCTCAGCCGAGAAACGGCGGCAGGAATCCGATGCGGAGAGAGAGCGTCGCAGCGGGGCGTTTCTTCTCCGCTCACCGGGTCCTGGGCCCGCCTACGGGTGGAACTCGGGATCATCTGACGAGCCCAGGGAAGAGGTGCTCGGACACGCCCAGGTCCGAGACGCTGAGAATTCTCTCGATGTAGTCGTCGTGCGTGAGGTCGACGGCCGCGTTCGGTCCCTGCCGTGGCTGGAGCGACGAGGTGACGAACTGGTCGACTCCGATCTAGGTGTCGACGACGAACTGGCGCGAGCCGTGGCGATGTGCACCGTCTCACTTCCCGCCTGGACTTTTCGTGGCAAACGGGAAGCCTGGCTCATCGAGGAGCTGGAGACGCGTGGGATCCCGGGGTGGCAGAAGTCGCCATGGCTCAAAGGGATGCTGCCGTTGCCGCTGAACGAGGACCTGTGGGTCCGGATCGGAGACCTGCACATGGAGTACGACCGTTCGACCGGACTGACCGTCCGGGTCAAGGGGGACGCATGACCGACACATTCAACCTCGTAGACAAGCCCTGGATCCGTATCCGCGACGTCGAGGGGGAGGTCCGGGAAGTCAGCCTGTCGGAGGCGCTCACCGAGTCGCACAGGATCGAAAGGCTCGCGGGCGAGCTGCCCACGCAGGACTTCGCCGTGCTGCGGGTACTGCTCGCCGTGCTGTACCGCGCGGTGGCGCCGGAGCCGACCGGCGATCCGGAAGGCGTGTGGGAGGAACTGTGGAATCAAGACAGGCTTCCCGCAGCAGGGCTCACCGCATACCTGGACGCGTGGAAGCCTCGGTTTGACCTCCTCGACTCGCAGAGACCGTTCATGCAGGTGCCTGACCTTCACACCTCCAAAGGGGAGTGGCGCAGCCTCGAACTGCTCGTCCCTGATTGCCCCGGTCCCGGGGCGATGTTTCGCCGACGAGATCCGTCGATCTCTCTGGGCCTGGGGGAGGCTTCACGGTGGCTCCTGCACTGTCAGGCTTATGACCCGTCGGGAATCAAGTCAGGCGCAGTAGGCGATCAACGGGTGAAGGGAGGGAAGGGCTACCCGACGCCCGTCGGATGGGCGGGCTGGATGGGCGGGCAGTACATCGAGGGGACGAACCTCCGCGAGACTCTGTTGCTCAACCTGGTGCTAGATCGCAGGTACGACCGTAGGGACATTCCTCTATGGGAGGAAGAGCAGCACCTGACCCAGGACGTGAGATCGCCTGAGATGTGTGGACCATTCGGTCAGCTCGGACTCCTGACGTGGCCTGAACGACGGGTGCGCCTCCACGTTGAGGAGGGGGAGGTCGCCGAAGTGCTCATCTGCAACGGCGATCCCATCCCGTACACCCTCCAGAGCGAGCACGAACTGATGACGCCCTGGCGTTTCAGCGAACCGCAGACCGCCAAGGCGAAGTCGATCATCTACATGCCGAGATCCCTGACCAGGGGGCGCGCGCTGTGGCGCGGTCTGGAGACACTGCTCCCAGATCCGTCCGGAGCAAAGGTCAAGACCAAGTACGGGGATGCGGAGTCCGCCCGCCCCTCCGGAGTGGTGAATTGGGTCGGCAAGCTCGTGAGCGAGAAAGTGCTCCCTCCTGGATTCCAGGTGAGGATCGTCGCGACAGGGGTCGAGTACGGCCCTCAGATGGCGGTGATCTCCACCGTCCTCGCTGATCGGCTCGCCTTCGCCGGCGTGCTCGCAGACGTCTCCTCCGGTGCACATCGCGCGGCGGCCACGACCGCGGTCGGTGAGACCGACGCCGCGATCCGGGCGCTCGGGAGCCTCGCCGACAATCTGGTCGTCGCGGCGGGTGGTGACGCGGGGCCCGCCCGCGAGGGTGCCGTGTCCGGCGCTTACGAGGAACTCGATCGTGCATTCCGACGCTGGCTGCGCGACCTCGGTCCGGAGACATCGCCCGACGCAAGTCTTCAGAGCTGGCGTGAGGGGTGTCGCCGGACGCTCGCGGCCAGGGGGGAGGAGCTGGTGCGGAACGCCCCGCCGGCAGCGTGGCGCGGCCGCGAGCACTCCGGGCATGTGGTTTCCGTGGGGCAGGCGGACCTGTGGTTCCATCGGTCACTCGCCAAGGCACTGCCCTTCCTGCCTCGTGACGACCTCCCGGCAACCAACTACGCCGACGACAGCACCACCGAGAGGACTGAACAATGATCACCACCGAGCCCGCACAGGCAGGCACGCGCCGCGAGACGCTGGAAAGCTACGTGCGAAGTAGGGCGGTCGGACTTCATAAGCGTCTCTCTGCCGGCGACAGCTCCGCCCGGGCGTCCCTCGCTCGGATGCGACGCGCGGTCGGCGCCGATATCGCTGTTCAACCCGAGGCGTGGGGAGAGGTCTACGCGGGATTTCCCGAAGAACTGGTGGGAGAGGGCGACGACGTCGGCCCCTACGAATACGCCGCGCACATCGCTCTGACCCTGTTCGCGCTCCATCAGCAGTCGCAGGCGCAACCGATGCACGTCGGCGGTCCGTCCGCGAGGTTGGGATCCGCGGTGCGAAAGCTGGCCACCCCGAACGACGCGCAAGAACACGAGCAGGCGACGCTTCGCCGGTTTCAGGCGTTGGTCACGGCAGACGAACTCCCTGAGATCGTGCATCACCTGAGGGGAATCGTCCTCCTCCTCAAAGCCAAGTCGATCCCGCTGGACTACGGACGACTCGCGTCGGACGTTGCGTCGCTTCACTCGCCTGAAGGAGCGACCAGGGTGAAGCTTCGGTGGGCGCGCGATCTGTACACCGCGCCGAGGTCTCGCCCGAACGCCCACCAGCCCCCGTCCAAGAACTGAGTCCTCAGCCCTCTCACTACAGGAGTAGCAATGACTACCTATATCGACGTACATATCATCCAAACGGTTCCGCCTTCCAACATCAATCGAGATGACACGGGCTCGCCCAAGTCCGCGGTGTACGGCGGGGTTCGCAGGTCTCGAGTATCGAGTCAAGCGTGGAAGCGGGCCACGCGCGCCGAGTTCTCTTCGCACCTCGACACCGCGGAGCTCGGGGTGAGGACCAAGCGGGTCGTCGAGCAAATGATCGGGGAGATCGTCGCACGGCGCCCCGATCTGGAGGAGTCCGCCGAGGATCTCGCCGCGAAAGTGCTCAAGGTCGTGGATATCAATTTGGCCAAGGAGAAGAAGGAATCCTCCGAGAAGCGGGAGGTACCGCAGACCGAGTACCTGATCTTCCTCTCGCGTGCCCAAATTTCGGCCCTCGCGGAACTCGCCATCGACTCCGTCGACAGCACTCCGGACAAGAAGTCGGTCAAGAAGGCGTTCCATGACGACACCTCTATCGACGTAGCCTTGTTCGGCCGCATGATCGCCAATGCGCCCGACCTCAACGTCGACGCCTGCTGTCAGGTGGCTCACGCGATCTCGGTGCACCCCGCCTCCAACGAGTTCGACTACTTCACCGCGGTAGACGACAAGGCGCCGGAGGACAATGCAGGCGCGGGAATGATCGGCACTGTCGAGTTCGTGTCATCGACGATGTACCGGTACGCAACGGTGAACGCCGACGCGCTCGCCGCCTCACTCGGGTCGATCGAGGCCGCTGCCAAGGCGGCCGAAGCTTTCGTACGGGCCTTCGCTGTGTCCATGCCCACCGGCAAGAGCAATACCTTCGCGAACAGGACCCGGGCCGACCTCGTCCTGGTCCAAGTCCGAGACGATCAGCCGGTCAACCTTGTCGGAGCCTTCGAATCCGCCATCGCGTCGACCACCGGTCGCACGGAGCAGGCGGTCTTGCGATTGGCCGAACACGCGGCCGACCAGGATGCCGCTTACGGGACCCTCCCCGTCGCCGGTGCGTTCCTCGCTGCAGGTGCCGCGGCGACCGAGACGGCGCTCGAGAAGCTCGGGGAGATCGGTCAGCGGGCCGACCTCAACGGTGTCGTCCGCCTGGTGGGCGAGCAGGTTCGCGAAAGGGTGGAAGAGAAGTGACCTCGCTTCTCCTCAGACTCGCCGGCCCGCTTCAGGCATGGGGCGACTCGAGTCGGTTCAACGACCGCACGACTAGGAGGGAACCGACCAAGAGCGGGGTCGTGGGCTTGCTCGCCGCTGCGTCTGGCCGGAGGCGCACCGATCCGATCGAGGACCTCGCTAGTCTGCGGTTCGGTGTCCGGAGCGATCAGCAGGGCCGGCTCGTTCGCGACTTCCAGACGAGCATCGACTGGCGCACCGGGAAGTCCAAGCCACTCACCTCTCGTCACTACTTGAGTGACGCATGTTTCGTGGTCGCGGTCGAAGGGGAGGACGAGCTCCTCGAAGGTCTGCGGGAGGCGCTCCGTCGACCGGTCTTCCCCGTTTATCTGGGGCGTCGATCATGCCCACCGGCCGGACGCGTGGTTCTCGGGATGCGGGACCCCGGAGTCGAACAGGCGTTGAGCGACGAGCCGTGGCAAGCCTCGGATTGGTATCGGAAGACGTGTTCGTCGCCCGCTCACCTCCCGGTGACCCTCGACGCCACGCAAGGATCGGTCCAGGACGAGTTAATCTCCGATCATCCTGTGAGCTTCGACCCCCGAGACCGTAGGCACGGAGTGCGAGCGGTCGTCCACACGGAGGTCATCGTCGACAATCCACTCGGGCGTCCGGGAGTCGGCCATGACCCCATGAGCATGTTGTGAGGCCACCTATGTACTTGTCGCGAATGCACCTGAATCCGCGTCGGCGGGGCACCCGACTCCTGATCGGCAATCCGCAGACCGTGCACGCCGCTGTGATGTCGTCCTTCCCCCCGACCGCACACGGAGAAGGCCGTGTTCTCTGGCGTATGGATCGCGACGGTGACCACTTGGCGCTGTACATCCTCAGCCCGACCGCTCCGTCGTTCGAGCACATCCAGGAGCAAGCCGGCTGGTCCAATCAGGAATCGTGGGACGTGCGTCCGTATGGCCGTGTGCTCGATCGGATCACATTGGGTCAAGAATACTCGTTCCGGTTGGTCGCCAATCCGAGCCGAATCGTCACGGGGGAGGACGGGAAGAAGCGTCGGTTCGCCCATGTGACCGTCGATCAACAATTGGGTTGGCTCACTGATCGTGCGTCCTCACTCGGTGTGGAGTTCATCGACGCCGGTGGAGTCTTCGACGATGAGAAGAGGGTTCCCGCCGTCGCGGTGACGTCGCGTGAGATCTCGCGTTTCCAACGCAAGGGAGCCACGGTGACAGTATCGAGGTCCCAATTCGATGGGGCGATCCGAGTCACTGATGTCGACGCACTCCGCAGCACTTTGACCAACGGCGTCGGCAAGGCCAAGGCATATGGGTGCGGGCTTCTCACACTGGCGCCACTCGGCCGGAGGTGAATCGTGAAGACACCCGGAATCCGTCCCTCCAAGTCCCGGGAATTGACCCGGGTGGAGGACAGAGTCACCTTCCTCTACTTGGAACACTGCACTATCGGGCGAGACGCGAATGCGCTCACCGCCACCGATGAACTCGGGGTCATCCATATCCCGAGCGCCTCGCTCGGGGTGCTGATGCTGGGCCCGGGTACGCGGGTCACCCACCAAGCAATGTGCGTTCTCGCCGATAGTGGATCGTCGGTCGTGTGGACGGGTGAGAACGGGGTGCGTTACTACGCCCACGGCAGACCATTGGGACGGTCGACGAAGCTGCTCGAAGCTCAGGCGCGATTAGTCAGCAACAATCGGTCCCGTCTCGCTGTTGCGCGGGAGATGTACGCGATGCGCTTTCCAGGTGAGGACGTATCGCGTCTGACCATGCAGCAGTTGCGCGGCCGGGAGGGTGCGCGCGTGCGGAAGTCGTATAGGGATTGGTCGGTCACGACCGGCGTGGAGTGGTCGCGGAGAGAGTTCACCGTGGACGACTTCGACTCGTCGGATCCGATCAACCAGGCCCTCTCTGCCGCGCACTCGTGTTTGTACGGCGTAGTCCATGCGGTGATTGTGGCTATCGGATGCTCGCCGGGGCTGGGGTTCGTCCACACCGGTCACGACAGGTCGTTCATCTACGATATTGCAGATTTGTACAAATCGGCCATCACCGTGCCCATTGCATTCCAGTCGGTTGAACAGATGGATCAAGATGACCCTGAAGCGCTTGCGGGGCTCGCCTCCACCGTCAGGAGGCAGGTTCGCGACGCGATGCGTGGACACCGGATCCTCAGTAGATGCGTGGCTGATCTACGTTTTCTGTTGCTACCGGAAACGGAAGATGAGGGTGAGGACGGGCTCGCGACGGTGATTGAACTCTGGGATGAGCAACTCGGGCGGGTGTCTGGCGGTACGAACTACAGCGAGGACGTGCCATGGTGACGATTGTCCTCACAGCTTGCCCAGCCGGGCTACGGGGTCACTTGACTCGATGGTTGATCGAAGTGAGTCCAGGAGTGTTCGTGGGCAGAGTCAATGCGAGGCTGCGTGATGAGCTCTGGAAGCTCATCCTTGAACTCGTGAAAGACGGGCGAGCGATCATGACTTACTCGACAAGGGAAACAGAGCAAGGGTTCGACTTTCGTGTCCATCGGCACGACTGGTCGGTAGAGGATTTCGAGGGGCTACGTGTGATGCGTAGAACCACCTCTAGTAAGCGCACCACCGGAATGCGTAGAGGTTGGTCTGCTGCGTCGCATCTGCGCCGGAGAAAGTAAACTAGAACTCCGAGTACTGCTCCATTTTCCGCTGGTCAGCCAGTGTCGTCCCCGCGCAGGCGGGGCTGTTCCTCATGGCGCCGTCCCCGATCGCGAACGCGGCCAGTCGTCCCCGCGCAGGCGGGGCTGTTCCCAACCCCACGCTGCCGGACACCGATCTGCCTCCGTCGTCCCCGCGCAGGCGGGGCTGTTCCGGAGCCCCAGCGCCAACCGGGCTGGCTTCCCTCGTCGTCCCCGCGCAGGCGGGGCT
>NZ_JAALED010000572.1:10752-10988 GCF_014145155.1 Dietzia sp. B19
CAGGACTGTCAGTAGCCCGAAGCCGTCAGGTCGTCCCCGCGCAGGCGGGGCTGTTCCGTGGATCAGCCACAATCCACTCTCGAGAAGCTCGTCGTCCCCGCGCAGGCGGGGCTGTTCCCGACATGGTCGAGTTGGATGGCCTTGGGACGGGGTCGTCCCCGCGCAGGCGGGGCTGTTCCCGGGGATGTCATGTTCGCGCCCGAGGACAGTAGGTCGTCCCCGCGCAGGCGGGGCTG
>NZ_JAALED010000572.1:11033-11269 GCF_014145155.1 Dietzia sp. B19
CCAACTGGCTCGGTGTTTACCGCCCGCACGGTCGTCCCCGCGCAGGCGGGGCTGTTCCCTCGTCCCGGGCGTGCGTGCCGACCTTGAGCTCGTCGTCCCCGCGCAGGCGGGGCTGTTCCGTGGATCAGCCACAATCCACTCTCGAGAAGCTCGTCGTCCCCGCGCAGGCGGGGCTGTTCCCGAGTACGGGCCGAAAACGGGGATGCTATGGGGGTCGTCCCCGCGCAGGCGGGGCT
>NZ_JAALED010000572.1:11279-11455 GCF_014145155.1 Dietzia sp. B19
GGCCAACCGCTGCCGAAGTGCTGCCCCGATGTCGTCCCCGCGCAGGCGGGGCTGTTCCCTCGTCCCGGGCGTGCGTGCCGACCTTGAGCTCGTCGTCCCCGCGCAGGCGGGGCTGTTCCGTCAGTTAGGTGCTTGATGATCCGGTCTGCTTCGTCGTCCCCGCGCAGGCGGGGCTG
>NZ_JAALED010000572.1:11465-11761 GCF_014145155.1 Dietzia sp. B19
GTCCATACTCCGCTGCTGTAGTCATGCCAAGTCGTCCCCGCGCAGGCGGGGCTGTTCCCTCGTCCCGGGCGTGCGTGCCGACCTTGAGCTCGTCGTCCCCGCGCAGGCGGGGCTGTTCCGCCGAGGTGCGTGATCTTCGGACCCGGTTCGACGTCGTCCCCGCGCAGGCGGGGCTGTTCCTCACCGTGTCGGGGTGCGCGTCTTGCACGTCTGGTCGTCCCCGCGCAGGCGGGGCTGTTCCTAGCTCGTCGGCGACGCGAGAATCCCCGTCGGGGTCGTCCCCGCGCAGGCGGGGC
>NZ_JAALED010000572.1:12008-12121 GCF_014145155.1 Dietzia sp. B19
GTCACGGACCGCGTCACGATCGCCTCGCAGTCGTCCCCGCGCAGGCGGGGCTGTTCCCACGTCCGGTGCCGCCCCGACCCATACCCAGGGGTCGTCCCCGCGCAGGCGGGGCT
>NZ_JAALED010000572.1:12663-13266 GCF_014145155.1 Dietzia sp. B19
CGCTCGTGTCGGGCGGCATCGAATACAGGGTCGTCCCCGCGCAGGCGGGGCTGTTCCCGGGTGCGGGTCCACCTGTCGTTGCGTAGTGCCGTCGTCCCCGCGCAGGCGGGGCTGTTCCCGTCGACTTCTCGCCCGTCTCCGGGTCCTCGTAGTCGTCCCCGCGCAGGCGGGGCTGTTCCGGCCGACAACATCAACGCTCGCGGCAAGTTCGCGTCGTCCCCGCGCAGGCGGGGCTGTTCCTGCTGAAGCAGTACGGACTCCCGGCGACTATGGGTCGTCCCCGCGCAGGCGGGGCTGTTCCGTCCTTCTCCGGGGTCGTCACCTGAACCGTCATGTCGTCCCCGCGCAGGCGGGGCTGTTCCGGTCAAGGCCGATGCTCGCCGTGAGGGCCTGGCGTCGTCCCCGCGCAGGCGGGGCTGTTCCACGTGGCGGATAGCTAACAGGTGCTTCGACGTGGTCGTCCCCGCGCAGGCGGGGCTGTTCCACTCCGCGGCGAGGACATCGACCGCGACCGACAAGTCGTCCCCGCGCAGGCGGGGCTGTTCCGCCCATCAAGTCCTGCGTGCGACTACCCGCAAAGTCGTCCCCGCGCAGGCGGGGCTG
>NZ_JAALED010000572.1:13276-13449 GCF_014145155.1 Dietzia sp. B19
TCTGTCTGGTTACATGATGTGTTACCTCGAGTCGTCCCCGCGCAGGCGGGGCTGTTCCCGCCCACTGGAGCGCGCACTTGACCGGGATGAAGTCGTCCCCGCGCAGGCGGGGCTGTTCCTGCACCCGGTCGACCTCGACCGTCCCGTCCTCCGTCGTCCCCGCGCAGGCGGGG
>NZ_JAALED010000572.1:13459-41312 GCF_014145155.1 Dietzia sp. B19
GCCCGTCCGGTGGGGGCGATCCGTCCGGTGGTGGTCCGTCGACTGGTGGCGGATCGCGTGGTGGACCAGCCGCTGGTGGATCCGGGGGAGGCGGCGCTGGAGCTCTTGGTTCCGGCCCCTCGACCGGCGGTGGTCAGCAGGTGGCCGCGGCAGGCCAGACAGGTGCGCGGATCGCGCGCAACGCCGCCGGCATGGCCGGGTCTGCCTTGCGAGCGGGCGGCGGGATCCTCGACGACTCGGTAGGCGCTCCGGTCAATCCGGGGTCGGCCTACCGGTAGGGGGAGCTGATGAGCGAGACGATGGCGCCGCAGACCGAGACGACCACCTACACCCTGGGCCGCAAGCGGGAGCGCAACTTCATTGGCCGCATCCCGGTCCGTACGGCCGTGGTGGGGTTTGTCGGCCTCATGGCGTTCGTGGTGTCGATGTTGGCCCAGCAGGTGCGGTTCGCCCTGGTAGCCGCTCTGCTGGCTGTGCTGGTGGGTGCCCTGGTGCATTTTCACCGAGACGGACGGTCTTTCGTCACGTCGGGGCGGCTGGTGGCCGCGCACGTGTGGCGCCGCATGACTGGGGAGAACCTGTACCTCTCGGGCCCGGAATCGCGGGTGCCGGGCGGGCAACGTCGGGCGCCGGGTCTGCTGGCGGGCACCGAGCTGCTCGAGGATGTCGACGCGAACGGCTACCGGTTCGGGGTGATCGTCAACCCTGCGGCCCAGCAGGTCACGGTGAAGCTGACCGGGCAGCTGTCCGGAGATGTGCTGCGTAGCGTCGCGGAGGCTGAGGCGACGACCGCGCAGTGGGGGACGTGCGAGGCGCAGTGGGCGCACAATCGGAATCTGTTGGCGGTGGTGGCCCGGCACACCACCAGGCCGTCGACGGGGATGCTGGCCTTGCGTGAGGTCGAGACCCTCGATTCGCCGGAGGCACCTGCGGTCGCGCGGGAGATCCAGTTCGAGCGAGCCAGGATGCTGCAATCGGGTGGCCAGGATTATGAGTTCGAGCTGGCTTTCACGCTGAAGGTGTCGGTGTCACATTCCCGGGACCGCCGATTTCTCGACCAGCTCCGTTACGAGATCGGTGCGTTCTATCGCGGCCCACTGCCATGGGCGGGGATCAAGGCGCGACCCATGACGGCGGACGAAATCGTGGCCTCGACGCACAAGGCGTTCAATCCCGCGGCCGAGGAAGACTTCGAGGAGCTGCACATCAAAGGCGTGCCGCACCATCTGCCGTGGTCGGATGCGGGGCCGGCGGTGGCCAAGGCCACCGCGCGCGGGTATTTCCACGACGGCACCTGGTCGCGGACCTGGGAGATGGTCTCCGCGCCGCCGGCCACGTTCGAGAACAAGCACTTGCGACCCTTGCTGGAGCAGCACTCGAGGATCACGCGCAAGACCGTCTGTCTGGTCTACCGGCCGTTCCCCCCGGGAGTGGCGCATTCGCTGGTCGAGGCCGAGCACCGGGACGCAATGGTCGGGGTCAACGACGGCAAGACGATCAAGTCCGTTGACGCCGAGCTGCGGTTGGAGGGCACGACGGCTTCACGTAAGGCGCTGGCCAAGGGAGCTGGGTACGGGCGGCGGTCGATGTACGTGTCGGTGACGTGGTTGCCGGGCGAGGACGACCGGGCGATCGACGGTGATGTGGAGGCGCTGGCCAACCAGTTGAACATCCGGGTGCGCGAGATGCGGCTCATGCAGGACTCGGCGTTCTCGTTCTGCCTCGGTGCTGGAGCCCTGCCGTTCGGAAGGAAGGACTGAGCGGATGTTGAACCTCAAGAACCTATTTGGATCGACTCCCGATACCCGCCCCCGCCCCCTGCGCGGACTGGAGGTCAGTGAGACCGTCGATGCCCGCGGCTTCCCCCAGGCGCTCGTCACCGACGCCAGCCGCCACCAGATTGCCGTGGCGAGCCTGGTGGATGATGCCGGGATCGTGGAGCAGGAGAGGGTCAGTGCGTGGACCCGTCAGGTGGCGGGCCTGGACCGGCTTCTGGCCGGTTTCGCCTGTGACAGCACGACCTCAGCGCCACCGCTGCTGGGTGGAGTGTTCTCGGCCGCCGACAAGACCGAGCGAAGCGACCTCACGGAGTTGGCCTCGATCGTGGCGGTCGACGCACCGACCCTGTACGACGCGGCCGCTCTCGCCGGCCTGCCGGCCCGGCCTGCACGCGAGAGCGAGATCGCCGGGCGCTGCGGTCACGTCCTGGACGCGGCGCTGCGGTCAATCGAGGATCTATCCGAGCTGACCTGGGACGAGTCGTCGCGCAGTGTTCGCGTGGGAAGTGTGGAGTGCGTCAGCTTCACACTGTCGTGCTCGGATCCGGCCAGCGGAGCAGAGGCCAGCGCGGACGTGTCCGACGTGCTGGCCGAGTGGGACGCCGCCGGCCACATCTGGCGTACCCGCTGGATGCGCCCCTTCGTCGACCCCCTGTCGGTCAGTGAAGTCGAGGCCGCCGACGGTGGACGGGTGTGGTCGACGGTGACCGTGGCCGGCGGACACGAGATCGCCCAACTGTTCTTGCAGGCGCTGCGGCCGCGTACCCGCTTGCGGGTGCGGCATGAGTCCGGGCGCCAAGGGGTGATGTTGGCCGCCAACCTTGGACTGGGTGTGGCGGGGTTCCAGCACGCGACGATCGAGACGGAGCTGCCGCTATGAGTATGTGGAGACCAGAGGAGGCCACCGCCGACTACGGCGAGCTGTTCCGGGCGATCCTCGACGGGCAAGAGAAGTACCCGCTGCCGTGGACCCGCCGAGGGCGGGCCCTGGGCAGATGGCAGAAGGCCAACCCGGATGAGGTCGGGCGGATCAAACACGAGTCGCTGGCCCGGCATGGTGTGGCCCCGGTGGTCGGGGAGGATGCGTGGCCACGAGCCGGGGCGCGCGGCTTTCGTGCCCCCTTCGCTGCCGGGATCGGGTCGGGTCTGGTGCGATCGGTCACTGCTCCGAACGAGTTCATGATGGCCACGAACTACGCCGCCGGGTGGAACCCCAACTCGGTCGGGTCGCCGTCTCCGATGATCGGCCCGCCGATCGGTCGGAACCTGCTCGACGGCAAGGACCTCGGCTTCGACTGTCTGAGCTGGCTAGAGCAGAACCTGCTGTCGACGCCGTCGGCGTTCTTGATGTCGGTGCCCGGGCTGGGTAAGTCCTCGCTGGTGCGGCAGATCCTGCTCGGACACTCGGCCCAGGGTCATGTGCCGATCATTCCCAACGACCTCAAGGGCGAGTACGTCCCCCTGGTGCTAGCTGTCGACGGGCAGGTGATCCGGATCGGGCACGGCCTGGACCGGATCAACCCCCTCGACGCGGGAGCTCTGGGTTCGGTGGTGCCGGTCCTCCAGGCGGCGATCGCCACTCACACCGGGGACACCGACGCCGATCGGGAGAGGCTGCGCATGTTGGAACAGCAACTCCATCGAGCCAAAAAGGAGGTGGCCGCCGGTCAGCGCCGGATGATCGAGACTCTGGTCTCGCTCGCCCGGCAGGGTCGGATGGCCGATTACGAGTCCGCGGCCGTGGCCGTGGCACTGGACGACTTGTACGCCGAGGACGGCCCGGACGGGCGCAGTCGCTGGGTACATCCGCCGGAGCTGACAGACCTGATCGCCATGCTGCAGGCAGGGTCCCGGCAGCTGCACCAGGTCACCGTCTCGGCGTCGGATGAGGAGTATCACGCCACCGTCCGGCCGCTGCTGCGCAGCCTGTATGCGATGCAGCACGGTGTGACCGGGGAGATCTTCTCAGGGCAGACCACCACGCCCATCGACGTCAACTCCGCCGCGGTGGTGATCGACGTGTCCGCCCTGGACGACAACGACGAAACCGTGAAAGCCGCGGTGATCATGGCGTGCTGGTCGGCGGCAGCGGGCGCGGTGACGGCGTCGAAGATTCTCGCCGATGCTGGCCTGCGCAAGCGGAAGCTGTTCGCCTATACCCTCGACGAGCTGTGGGGCACCCTGGCCGCCGCGCCGGGGCTGACCAAGCATGTGGACGGTCTCATGCGTCTGCTGCGAACAATGGGCTGCGCGGTGTACCTGGTCACCCACGGGTCCAAGGATCTGGAGACCCTGCCGACCGAAGCGGATCGCAACCGCGCGATGGGGTTCATCGACCGGGCCGGGGCTGTGATCTGTGGTGGGTTGCCGGCCGACGAACTGCGCCTACTTGGCGGAAAGCTCCCCTTCACAGCGCGGGAGATCGCCGAGATCACCTCATGGTCACAAGGGGCCTCACCAGACCGGGAACGCTCTGCGGATGCCCCTGTGCCGCCGGGCCGCGGGTGTTTCATGATCAAAGCCAGCAAGAGCACCGCGCCCGGCATCCCGTTCCGCACCGACATCTCGCCACTAGAGACGAAATGGCGACTACACGACACCAACGCCGCGTTCGAGGACGAGTGGAAGCGCAAGTCCGCGCGAGCCGGGGGACTGGTCAATGCCTAGTCCCGCCGGGGGCTACAGCCCCGAGTTCAAGGAAGATGTCGTCGATCGGTTCGTGGGCTACTTCAGCGCCTCGTCCACCCTGTCGTCTGCGGCCGCGAGCGCGGCGCGCGACTTCGGTGTGGCGACCTCCACGGTGCTCAGCTGGGCCGAGGACCAGCAGCGGATGCCGCGTCCGACCTGGGGGGAGATTCGGCGCCTGCGCGCCGCGAACGCGCACCTGTCCGCTCGGTTGCGGGAACTGGAAGACCGGTGACCCTCAAGGGGCCGGTGCTGGCGCTGGTGATCGTCCTCGCGGTCGCGTTCGGGTTGACCATCGTCGTCTCCTCCTTCATCGAGGACGACGACCGGTGCGCACCGACCGGAGGGTCCAGCTCAGCGGCCGGCGGAGTCCCCGATGGGGACTACTCCAAGCCCATGAAAGACGGCACCTACCAGGTCTCCTCGGGCTATCGCTCAGCCGATCGCCCCGACCACCGGGGCATCGATTACGCAGCACCCGTGAACACTCCCATCTACGCCTTCGCCGACGGCGTGGTCACCGAATCGGGCCCCGCTTCGGGATTCGGCAACTGGATCGTCATTGACCACGAGGGAAACGGTGGGGACGGCATGTTCTCCACCGTCTACGGGCACATGCCAGCGGACGACCTCAGGGTCAAGGCCGGCGACGCAGTCAAGGCCGGCCAGCATATCGCCGGGGTCGGCAACGAGGGCCAATCCACGGGCGCCCATCTGCATTTCGAGATCTGGGCAGGAGGCCGCTACGGCGGCCAAGACGTCGATCCGGTGCCGTGGATCGACAAGGCGACCAATCCGGGCGAGGCCGGCCAGAGGCCCGCTCCCGCACCGACACCGCCCGCTCCCGCACCGACACCGAGAGAACCCACGGACCGGGGTACGCGCGGGGGAGAGCTTCCCCCGTCGGACGTGGTGTCCGAGCAGAACTTGCAGGTCGACTCGGTCCGCGTGGCCCGGGCCGTCGCCCAGAAGTTCCCCGAAGTGCAGACGATCGGGGGGTGGCGCCCCAGCGACCCGTTCCCCGACCACCCGTCAGGCAGAGCCGTCGACGTGATGATCCCGGACTACGCCAGCGGTGCGGGTAAGAAGCTCGGCGACGAGATCGCCGACTACCTGTTCCGCAACAAAGAAGCGTTCAACATCGAGTACTTGATCTGGCGGCAGCAGTACATTCCCGCCGAAGGCCAGCCGAGCCAGATGGAAGATCGGGGCACCCCGACCGAGAACCACTTCGATCACGTGCACGTGACCGTGGCCGGCGGGGGAATGCCCACCCCGGGCCAGAAGTACGGTCCCGCCCCGGAGGGAGGTGGTCCCGGTGTCGGTGCCTCCACCGGTGAGTGCGTTCCGGACGGTGTCGGCGACCACGGGCGCGCGCTGAACGACGGTGAGATCCCGGAGGAGCTGCGCAAGTGGATTCGTCTCGGCGGGCAGGTGTGTCGAGAAGTGGATTCGCCGCTGCTGGCGGGGTTGCTCTACCACGAGTCGGCAGGGTTCCAAGCTCGGGCTGTCTCGCCAGTGGGAGCGCAGGGATATGCGCAGGCGATGCCTGCTACCTGGGCCTCTCGAGGGGCGAAGGTCGACGAGAACGGCCAGGTGGCCGGTCCGCCGGGCTCTGGCTCGCCCTCCGATCCCGCAGACGCCACGATGTTCGCGGCCCGCTACCTGTGCGAGATCGCCGAAGGCCAGCGCGAGGGCATCGCCTCAGGTCAGCTCTCCGGGGATCCGCAGACGCTGATGCTGGCTGGGTACAACGCCGGCCCGGGCGCCGTCCAGCAGTACGGCGGGGTTCCGCCGTACGCGGAGACACAGAAGTACGTCGTCATCGTGCCCGCAGAAGCCGCCAAATTCGCCACGACAGCAGGGTAAGGAGCAGTGGCCATGGAAGCAGAACAACGACGCCTCTTGA
The DNA here is from genome assembly GCF_014145155.1 of Dietzia sp. B19. NCBI lineage: Bacteria > Bacillati > Actinomycetota > Actinomycetes > Mycobacteriales > Dietziaceae > Dietzia > Dietzia sp. B19. The sequence goes on from NZ_JAALED010000572.1 coordinate 19,832, forward strand.
TCATCGCGGGCGTGATCGCCGCAGGCGTGGTGGCGGCGTGTGTGGTGGTGACGCTGGTGGTGGTGATGCTGCGGGCCGGAGGCGACGAACTCGGCACCGACGCCCATCACGTGCACGCAGAACCGACAGAGACCGCGGAAGGAGCCGCGCGGGCCGCGATGCGGCAGATCTTCACGTGGCGGCCGGCCGAGCAGGCGGGCCCCTGGGACGCACTGCACGCGGCCGCGGACACGCTCACTGGGCCACTGGCCGAGGCGGCGGCCGAGCGCCCGGCCTCAGAGCCACTGCCTAGACAGTGGGCGGCGTGGGCGGCCTCCGGTGACGTCGTCGTGGGAGCTGTGGAGCTCGCCAGCGATCCGGTTGACCCTCACGCCCCCCGGGCCGAGGTGCGTCTGATCCTGCGGCAGGTGGTTCAACACACCGACGGCGACACGACCCCGCTTCCGGAGATGGCAGCGCAGGTGGTCGTGGTCCGTGAGGGACACACCTGGAAAGCCGCGCAGTACCGACTAGAGATGACGAGATAGGGGCACATCATGGCTGGCAACGACAATCCGAGGAACACCCGAGTCTCGCAGTTCCCCCCCGAGCACGTCGTGCTGCTGATCATGCTCGCCGGGTTCGTGGCGATCAACGTCTCGGTGTGGGCGGCGCATCGGGCGGCGGTCAAACTCGGCGGCGCCGAGCCACCGAGCCCCTTTCCACTACTCGGCGCTATCGAGGTCCTGGCGCGTGACTCGGTGACCTGGTCCCCAGCGGCGACTGCGCTGCTGGTGACCCAATGGCTGGTCGTCGTGGTGATCACCGCGGGGATCATCCTCGCTCGCCGGCGATGGCGACTGCGGCGCACCGGCGGCACGCAGTCGCGCATCGCACACGCGACCCGGCAAATGGCCTCGACCAGTGACATCGCGACACTGTCCCCGCGTGCGCGTAAACGAGAGCACCGGGACAACAACCTGCCTGACTGCGGCTGGTACGGCTCCTACCTGGGCCGGGAGTGGAGCACCGGGCAGGTCCTCATGTCGGGCACCGAGGACAACGTGTTGAACTTGTGGGCTCCCCGCGAGGGCAAGACCACCAGCAAGGCCATCCCGGAGATCTGGAACGCCCCCGGCCTGGTGGTGGCCACGAGCTGCAAGCGCGACCTGATCGACGAGACGATCCAGCTGCGCGAACACGTCGGCGAGGTGTGGGTGTTCGACCCGCAGAATCTGGCCCCCGGCGCTGGTGAGGGCCGCGGGTTCTTCTTCGACCCGCTCGACTTCGTCCGGGCGGCACGATACTGGGACGGCTCGGCGTTACGCCTGGCCGAGATCTTCGAGGGCGCCACCACTGCCCGGTCGGCGGTCTCTGGTGATGCCGGCGAGAATGCGTTCTTCTACCAGCAGGCCCGCGACTTGCTCACCGCGCTGTTCCTGGCCGCAGCTCTGGGCAACAAACCGATCACCGACGTCTACAGGTGGGTGTCCGCGCCGGGCGCCGGCGAGCCGCTCACGCTGCTCGCCGGCAGCACCTACGAGGCCCAGCACGACGACCTGAACGCGAAGTACTCGCTGACCCCACGCACCCGTGACGGCGTGTTCTCGGCCGCGAAGAACTGCATCGCATGCCTTGGGCTAGCCGAGGTTCGGGAATGGCTGACCCCGCACGGCCACCGCCGGCGTCTTGATGTGACCGCCCTGGCCCACGACGACCGGGCCACGCTGTACATGCTCACCGAAGAAGACAACCCCGTGGCCCGCCCCATTTCAACAGTGCTGGCCATCCTGGTCAGCGAGGCATTGAAGAAGCGGGCCTCGCAGTTCGAGCGGGATCGACTCCCGGTCCCGGTGCTGATGGTGCTCGATGAGATCGCCAACGTCGTGCGATGGCCGAACCTGCCTGAAGCGCTATCGACCTACGGCTCCCGCGGGATCCTGTTCGACATTTTCCTCCAGACCTACGCGCAAGGGGAGGAGATGTGGGGCCCAGTCGGTATGCGCAAGCTCTACGCCCTGGTGGCGATCAAAGTCATCGGGCCAGGACAGACCGAGCCGGAGTTTGCGCAAATGGTCTCCACCCAGGTCGGCACCTACCGCGAGGTCGAGCGGTCAGTGTCGTACTCCAATGGCAGCGGTTCGAGCTCGCAACAAGTCGGCGGCGACAAGCCGATCTTGTCCGTCGACGAGATCCAGAACCTGCAGAAATGGCAAATGATCGTCATCGCCAAAGGCCGACGGCCGATGCTCGCGCGGATGATCCCGGCCACCCAGCAGGACTTCTCACCCGCCACGCGTGAGCTGCTCGACCGCCTGGAGAGAGGACAGACCGGTGTCACTGTGGACTGATCTCGTGCGGGCCGCGACGCCCAAACCGTTGCAGAACCAGATGCAGTCCCTGGCCGTCGACGCCTTAACCGGCTACGCCGAGCATCCAGGGCTGGGGGTGGCGCTGCGCCGAGCGGCACACCGCGCCGCCAAGCGGTACTCCGTCGAGGATCTGGGGATCCCGTCGAACCCGCGACATCCCACTGTGTACGACTTCTTCGACGACTATCTACGCCCCGCCTACCAGGTCCAAGATCGCTCACAAGCCAACGCCTGGTGCGGCAAATGGTGGGCGCATCAGAGCGTGGTGTTCCGTGTCCGGGCGATGTGGCGCAGCTACGAGTACCTGGCGGTGACCGATCCCATGCGGGCCGACGAGATCTTCCTACGCACCGTTGGCGATCACCACATGCGGATCCTCCTCGGACCCGAATCGCCGATGGCCTCGTGCCGAAATCACCACGAACCCTCCGAACTCCTGCGCTCAGAACCGATGGAGAAGACACAATGAACAGCCAGAATCGCGAGCAGCACATGTCGATGCTTGCCCGAGCCAGCCGCATAGCCGGACGTCAGGGCGGTTTCCGCGAACGCACCCACTACCTGACGGCCGCCGAGCTGCGCACGGTTCCCGTCACCCGGTTACTGCGGGAGACGGCCTGGGCCGATCGCCCCGACGCCTCCGAGCAATGGAGAGACGAACGTCGCCAGATCGTCGCGGACGAGTTCGCCCGCCGGGGCTTCGAGACGGCGGCCGCCGACGTCTGGCATCGGTGGGAGCCCGCAGATTACGACGGCCGCGCCCTCCTGGATGAACAGCGCCGGCTCCAGGCCGAGCGCGAGGCCGCCAAGACACAGGACATAGATGTCGATCGCGGACAGGAAATGACTGTGCTGTGGGCGGTGTCAGCACTGGTCACAGCCGGTGCGGTGACTGAATTGATCGACGGTGACGAGGTCATGGAGCGGGTGACCTCAGCGCTGTCGCAGACGTGGGAAGGCCTCGAGAGCGACCCAACTATGGGCGGCGAGCTGGACATGTCCACAGGGTCAGACCTGTCCGCCAGTCTGAGCGCCGCCTCGGCGCCGGCCACTGCCGAGACCGCCATGGCGGCCGATGTCGCGACGGCCTCCCCTGAGGTCGACCCCGACATCGAAATGTAGGAGACCACCATGACCGAACCGACCCCTGCCGCAACCGACCTGAGGGCTCGACTGGGCTCCGCACTCGCCGCCACCGGGTCCCCGCTGAGTCTGAAGCCGCACCGCCCGACCTGGCTGCCCGACGACGAGATCTCGTTCTCTGACTCGCGCTTCACAAGTAGTGATGTGCTGATCCCAGGTGGTAGTCGAGCGACGCTCCTGGCCTCCCGACTCGAGAACCTGCTCACCACCGAATCGATCAGCGATGTCATCACCCGTATCGAGAACCTGTCGGCGGCGTACGAGATTGCCGACGCCGTCGAACGTGAAACAAGCGGCAGAAGCCCGTACGCCCGCGCTGCCCGCGCCGGTTTCGCCGACAAGGCGCTCGCACACGCAGTGGTCAGCCTGTATTCAGACGACGATGCGATGACGGTGGACGTCCCGGTGCAGCAGGTCAACCTCTACATCGAAGATAAGATCGGCGCCAGCGCAATGCACGCTCTGGAGGCCGAGGTGGATCGGGTCACCGGCACCACGTTCCTCGAGCGAGTGGAGCTTCCGCAACCCGTGGGATCGATGATCCGCGAGGGAACGTGGTCGCCCTCGACCGAGACCGAGAAATCCAGCCCGTTCGACGCCGATAATTCCAGCTCGATGGGAGCCGAGAGATCAAGCCCGTTTCGGCTGGGGAACCTGTTCACACGTTGCTCGGCTGAGAACAGCCGTTCAGAGATCGCCCCGGTCACCAGCCCAGGACGCGACGCAGCGGCCGAGAGTTGGTTCGAACTGTGAGCTGAGGCTATACCTCTGGCCCCTGTGACGGCTCCCTGCCGGGCACAGGGGCTTCGTGGTGTGTCGGCCCGTCCGGCTCCGGCTCGCCCGAACCCGGTTGCGAGCTGAACGGGTCGACGTCGAACGGGTTGGCATCAAAGGGGCCCTGGCGGTGGGAGGCCGTGAAGGGGTCCAGCTCTGCGTCGACCGGGCCGAGGTCCTCCTCCAAGGGCGTGTGAGTGAGGCTGGTGTGCTCGGCCAGGGCGGCGGCCGCGTAGTCGGCCAGCTCTGTGTCCATGCCGGGGTGCCGAGAGGGCAGGGGGGCCAGGTGGCCGAGGTCGGTGTCGGTGTCTGTTTCGTATCCCGATAGCCAGCCGGTGGCCGAGGCGAGCGGGTCGTCCGGGGCATCGACCTCGTGGTGCCACTGTGCGATCGCGGCGGCGACGTCAACGCCGCGGGCAAGCGCCTTGTCGACGGCGGCGCGCAAGGGCGCTGTCTCTGCCTCAGGCACTTCACCGACGGCCATAGAGCCCACCAGGTGCGTGGTGTAGTCGAGCACGAGCAGATCGCGGGCGGCGGCGTAACCGGCGGCCATGCGGTCCGGATCATCGGCGGCGGCAAGCGCGTCACGGAGTTGTTCGGTGGCGGTGGTGTGACCGTCGTCCCGGGCCAGCGCCGCGGTCAGGACACCGCGAGCGGTGGTCAGCCTGTCGTCAACCTCCGGGGCCAGGTGTGGCTTCTCGGTCTCCATATCCAGCGGAGAGTCTGTGACGGCGTAGGCGTGGTTCTCGGCCCGGCCGCGGGACAGGGCAACGTACAAACCGCGGCGGTTCGTCGCGTCGTCGACGACGGTGCGAGAGACGTCGACGGTAATGCCCTGCGCGCGGTGAATGGTGGCCGCGTAACCCAGCTCCGTACAGCCGGCGACGTAGTCGGCATCGAGAGTGACCCGGCCGCGGTGCCCAAGGTGCCGCACGGTCAGCGACCCATCCGCGCCGACCTTCTCCACGCGCCAGCGGTCACCGTTCTGCACGCGGGAGCCCGGTCTGGTTCCACCCTTGGTGCGAAGGTCCCCGTTGTTGGTGCGGGTGACGACAACGTCGCCGCGGCCGGCGGTCAGATCGTCGGCAAGGTCGACCAGACTGCGCGCCTGAGCGGCTCCGGTGTCACGGTGACGATTCTGGATCTGGGTGTTGAGTTCACGAACTGTGGCGGTGGTGGAGGCCAGGACGATCCCGTCGCGACCGGCGTCGGTGTCGGCGAAGTGATCGGCAACTGCGGCGGCGATCATCTCCTCACGGGCGCCACCGTGGACCCAGCCCTTGTCGGCGTGGAACTGCAGGGCGTCCGGTTCGCCGGAGCGGATGCCGATGGAGGCGCGGGCCTGCGCGGTGTCGTCACCGAAGCGGACGACGTCGGTCAGTTCGGGTGCGTTGGTCTCGGAGGCCACCAGGCGCATCAGGCCGCCGGACTCGACGGCGTCGAGCTGCGCGGGATCTCCCACCATGCGCACCACCGCGCCGCGATCGCGGGCGATCTCCACGAGCGCCGCGACGTCCTTCGTGGAGGCCATGGCGGCCTCATCGAGCAGCAGCATTGCACCCGGTTCGATGGTGAGCGGCAACGTGCGGGCGGCGTAGCCCATGGACTCTAGTTTTCCCCGCCAGCGGTAGGTCAGCGAGGCAAGCGTGCGGGCTTCGGCGCCGATTTCCTCACCGAGAGTTTCGGCGGCGACCGCAGAGGGCGCCAGCGCGATGACCTGTCGCCCGGAGGCTCGCCACGCGGCGGTGACGGCCTTCATGGAGGTGGTCTTGCCGGTGCCGGCGGGGCCGACGCCGGCGGCGACGAGTTGCCCGGACAGGCAGAAGTGTTCGGCAAGTGCGCGCTGTCCGGGGTTGAGGACGCGGCCGCTCGCGGACTCGTGTTCGGCGATCACTGCCCGCAGTTGCTCGCCGGTGGTGAACACCGCCACGGGCGTTTGTGCGGCGCCGGTGACAAGTTGCTCGGCGTCGAGCATGGCGGTCGAGGTGTGGAGCAGCTCGCCGTGGCGCTCGAGGACACTGAGCCTGTCGGAGTCGCGCCGCAGCGCGGTGGGCGCCTCCAGTGTGTCGGGCGTCGACAGGGCCACCGACCCGCGTCCCAGAGCGTGGTCCACTACCGCGCTCACGGCCTCGTCGCGCTCGGTCGGTGAGGTGAAGGCGACGTTGGTCAGCTGGGTCTCGACCACGGCCCGCACGTGCGCGTGGGTCCACGTCGCTCGGGCATCGGACACGGTCTCGATGACGTGGGCGGACTCGACCTCGAGGCCGTCCATCTGCCGCACCGAGGGGTTCATCTCCTTGATCCGATCATCCGGTGGCTCGGGGTTTAGCGCGGTAGAGACCATGGCGTCGACGGCGGCTTCTGATCCGAGGTGACGGGCGGCCAATCGGCGCCAGGTCGACTGGTGGTCGGCCAGCGATCGGGACTCCTGCTTGCCTTCCCGGGTGTCTAGCGTGGCTTGCTGCAGAAGGGCGTACTGGACCGCCTGAGTCGGTGCCCGGCCGTGCTTGGTCCGGTACTCGGCGAGGAGCTCGTCGCGGCGAGCCTCGACCATCTGACGGCGTGAGGAGAACGCGCGGCACAGTGTCTGATCGATACCTGCGACCTCCCAGACGGGTTGCCTGTCGCGTGTGGGATAGCGGGCTTCGAACGCCACGCCAATCTCCCGGCGAAGCCGATCAACGATCGCCGCGTTGTAGCGCTGGGACGCGGCAACAGCGTGCTTGTGCAGTGCCGCTCCATCGAGGGCGGACCACTTGCCGTCGACGCCGAGAACCTTGTTCGACACCGCGCAGTGGGTGTGCAGGTTCGGGTCGCCGGCGCGGGTGTCGTAGTGGTCGAACTGGGCCACGATCAAGCCGTGGGTGTCGATCTGCCGCTCGCTGCGATCACCGCGGCGGGTGAAGGCGGCCTCGCGTTCGATCCACGCCAGGGAGTCGTTGACGCACTCGCGGTGGATGCGTTCGATCTCTCGCCGGGTGTCGGTGTCCGCCAGGGCCCATAGGGTGCTGACGGACTTCTGCGGAGTGAACACCAGGTCCATGCCGGCGACCGGCTGACGCACGTTGCTGCGCTGCGCGGCGGCCCAGGACAGCAGCTCCCGATCCGTGGGTGGCTGGTGTCCGAACTTGGCGCGGTAGTGCTTGTCTGCCAGCGTCCGCCACGCCTCCGAGGTGGTGGCCTTGTCGATCGTGTGGCCCTCCTCGGCCAGCTCCCTGAGCGTGGACTTGTACTCCTCCACGAGCGGGATTTCGTTCTTGAACTCGGGGAACTTCCGACCGAGCGCGGTCTCTTTGAGGTCGGCGCCGGCCTCGAGCATCTGGTCGGTGTTGGGGTGCCGGCCCTCGCCGAACAGCGCCTTCATCTGCTCCTCGGACACCGTGCCGGACACCGGGCTGATCTCTGAGAGGGCTTCCAAGCCAGCGCCGTGCCAGCGGCCGGGAGGGGTGCCGTTGGCGGTGTAGTAGTCGGTCAGCTCCTGGCCACGTTCACGCAGCCGGTCGGCGGTAGCTACCTGACGTGTCAGGTAGCTGTAGCCGTCCCCGGCGTGCAGCACGTGGAGGGTCATCACGCCGCCCACTCTAACCCCACGTCAGCGCCCGGTCACGGACGCAGTCTGAAAATCAGCAAGAGGTGTGTAGGTTCTCGGGGGCTGAGCGAAGCGAAGTACAAGCGTGGAACGAAGTGACACGTCCGGATGGGGCACTGGTGGGGGACCGGGGGCATAGCAGGCTCTGGTGTGCGATCGTCGGCAGCGTTAGAGTTGGGTGGCGAGAACAGGCCCAGCTCGACTACAGGGAAGCGACTACCGTGGCTAAGACCTCCGACAAGACCAGCGCCCGCAACCGCGCCAGGCAGGCGCTCGCCGAGAAGCAGCGCAAGCGCCGGGAGCGCGACGAGCGCATCGAGGCAGCGGCCACCCGCTATTTCACCGCCGCCGACGCGATCGCCAAGGCTCGCCTCGATGCCGGAGAGGCGATCAAGGCTCTCATCGACGAGGGCGAACCGCGCGGCGAGATCGCCGAACTCCTCGGCATCTCCACCCGCGACATCAAGACGGCCCTCGACACACTGGGTGACGACCAACAGGAGCAGGTTGCCTCGGCGCAGGACACGCACGATGAGGCCCCGGCGGAGGCCACTGGGGACCGCAACGTGGCGTGAGCGCCTCGGGCCCGATCGCCCTGCCGGGGTCGAAGGATGGACTCCTGCCCCGCTGCGACAGTGTCTTTACCCCTCGGCGCCTCGGGCAGGGCGGGGGAGTCTAAGCGGGGAGCTGTTACCGGGCCTGCTCCACAACGCGCTCTTTAGAGTGCGCCCGGCGTCTTGCCGCCGGGCGCACCCACCAGCGGACACTGCGCAACCGTGCGGGCCCGGCCATCGCCGACGCTGTCGTAGCTGACACCTATCCTCGCCCCACCCGGTAACAGTTCCCTCAACACCCTCGAGGCCCCGATGACCGCAGCACTGTTCCCTCTACCGGCCGCACCGGACACGCAGCAGCTCTCTCTGCTCGGCGATCCCCGGCCGGTGCGCACCCCGGCGACACTGTGGCGCATCTGGCTCACCGACCCCGCCACCCGGCAACGGTTCGAGAACAAGCGCTACCGCCGCGGCCCCGACCAGTGCTGGCCCTGGATCGGCGCGATCTCCTCCACCGGACACGGTTCCTTCCGCGCCGCCAGCCTGCCTGGGCTCTCCCGCCGCGGCACCGTCCCCGCGCACCTGTACGCCTACCAACTCGCGCACGGCATCATCGACCGACTCGGCTGGAGCGCCCTGACCGACCCCATCCTGTGCCACCGCTGCGACTACGCCGGCTGCACCAACCCGAACCATCTACGGCTAGGCACCGCCGGCGACAACCGCGCCGACTACCTCACGCGACGACACAGCGCGAACAGTCCCCTCGGTGACACCCGCGGTCCAGCCGGCCTCTCCCGCGCAATCGCAGAGGCGATCCGCACCGCAATCGCCGCAGACGAGCCAGCGCACACTATTGATCACCGCATCGACGACGCCATCGCCACCGGGCAACCGTGGAGCCTCTGGTAGTCCACCAACTCCACAACGGGGAGGCCAACTCCAGGACGATGGGTACGACACCGAGTGACAACCGGTGATCCACCGACCCCTACCGAGGATCAACAATGCCCGTTCTCCCACTTGCCACCACCACGCTTCCGCAAGACGCCTCGCAGATCACCATTCCGGCGGCGTACGACATCGCATGGAGCGCGGCGATGGTAGGCATGATCGTCCTGGATGTCCTCGCCCTCATTCACCTGGCAAGACACCGACGGACTACATATGACTGGGCCTGGGCGCTCGTCATCCTCGCACTCCCGCTTCTCGGAGTGCTCCTGTACGCGCTACTCGGTCCTCGCCGCCGCAGCAGCGACAACACCGTCCGCGACACGATCACCTCGCCCCGGTGATCGACAAGGCCGTAGCACCATCCAGTAAAAGCACCCCACCGCAATAGCGACCGGCACCCGATCATCCCCTGGGCGGCCGGGCGGCTTGGGCCGCACCGCACGCGCACACCGCATGGCACGTCTCATCGCCGAACGAACCGGGGCGACCGTGTGACCGGCGACCAGGAACATCCGACCACCCCGGTCCGCCGGGGGAGCGGCGCCCTCCGAGCCTGATCCTGCCCCCACCTATGGCTGCCACTTCTCGGCACTCGGGGCCGCTTGGTGGGGAGCCAGCTGCGCTCACGGCTTAGGGGCCGGGCCTGCCTCGCGAGGTCCATCACGTAGTGAGTCCAACACTTCACGCAGCGTGTCCGAGGTCGCCTCGGCGCGTACCCGGGCCCGATCGGCCTCCTCGGCCTTGGCGCGCGCGAGGCTGGCGTCCTGGCGCACTGTCTCGAGCTGGCCACGCAGCTGCTCGAGCTCGGCCCGCAACGCCTTGACCTCTTCGGCTGCGCCATCGAGCGCGACGACAACCTCGTCTTTCTCCGCGACAGCGCGCTCCGCCGCGGTCAAAGCGTCAGCCTCGCCCGCGCGCGCGGCATCGAGTGCCACCGCGGTCGCCTCATCCGCCTGCTCCGCGGCCCGCTTCCACGCCGCGGCCCACACCGATTGCACCATCGCCGACATCGCCTCCGACAGGTCCGGAGCCTCTGGCACATCACCGGTGGCCGCGGCCGCGTGCTCACGCATCCACGCGGCCACCTCGCCGATCCGCACCCCTGCTTCGCGCTGCACGCTGCGGACAGTGATCTTGTCTCCCCGCGCGACAAGCACCCCATACGCCCTGGCGATCTTCTCCGACGTCGACATCGCACTCTCCCCACACTCGGTAACAGGTAACCGGTATCGTTTCTTGTTACCTATGTTACCCCACGCACGTCCGCCGGGATAGCGGCACGCACTCTTGCGCTGAAATCCGGCCCGAGACTCCTCCTCGACACACTCTTCCCGGCCGCCGAGCCGCGCCCCACCGCGAGAGAGGCGGCAGCGGGGCCCTCCTGCCCGCTCTGCGGCTAGGGCCGACGCGCCCATGCCGGGGGCGAGCTCGCTGCCGGATTCGGTATCGCAATGCCCGCCACGCGTCGGCACCCCGACGGCGCACCAACAGCCCGCGGATCGGCCCTTCGGGAGTAGCGCCGTCAGCTGCGAGGGAAGCGATTGCGTCGCACGCTCGCGCTACGTACACTTTTACGTACAGGAGGTTCGACATGAAGACCATGAGTTACACCGAGTCCCGGGCGCGCTACGCCGAGGTCCTCGACGGAGTCACCAACGACCGCGAGGAGGTTGTCATCACCCGTGCCGGTCACGAACCCGTGGTGATGGTCTCCCTCGACGATTACGAGTCCCTGCGCGAGACCGCCCACCTGATGCGATCCCCGGCCAACGCCCGTCGGCTCCTGGATGCGATGGAAAGGCTCGAGGATGGCCGTGGCCAGGCTCGCGACCTGCTCGACGCCGAGGCTAGCGACCTGCTTGGCGCGGACTGACGTGCTGCTGGTCTGGGACGACAACGCCTGGCAGGACTACCTCTGGTGGCAACAACAGGACCGCAAGATCCTCAAACGGATCAACCTGCTCCTGCAGGACATCACTCGCAACGGCAATGAAGGAATCGGCAAACCCGAACCCCTCAAATACGATTTCGCCGGATACTGGTCCAGACGAATCACCGACGAACACCGACTCGTCTACAAAGTGACCGAAACGGAAGTCCGTATCGCCACCTGCCGCTACCACTATGGATGACCCCAAACCCGAAGTCCCGGACGACCGGGGCCCAGGTAGCAAAAAGCAATCGGCGTGAAGCTCCGACGAATGCGATCGCGTAGCGCACATATTTTTGATGCATACTGTGACCCTGCAATAACAGCCACCACAGTAGGGGGAAACAATGGCTCAACAATTTCAGGTGAGATACATCGACGATCTCGATGGAACCGACCTGGGCGAGACGTCGAACACCATCTCCTTTGCCTTTGAAGGCAGGGAATACTCCATCGACCTCAGCGATGACAACGCCCAGGCGTTCCGCGAGGCCGTAGCACCATACATCGAGGCCGGCCACCGAGTGACCGGAAACACGGCCAGGACGGCCCGCAAAAACACGACCACGTCTGGGGACACCAAAGCAATCCGCGACTGGGCCCGCAACAAGGGCTACGAAATCTCGGACCGCGGACGAATCCCCGCCGACGTGATGCAGGCGTATACAGCCGCCAACTAGATCGACAGCAGGGCGCCAACCAAAGCCAGAACCGACCCAGCCCGGACAGTCGAATAACCTGCCATGGGCGGTCGATGCTTCAGAAACGCGCCCTGGCCAGCAACAATGTTAACGCCGATAATAATGATTATGACAAGCCAACGATGCCGAGTTGTAGATTGTGCGAACTCGGCACCTCCCCGAATGGCTCGCAGCTCGTTCGAACTCGGGCTGCGCCTGACCTGCGAGCAGGTGCGCACCGCGCAGATGATCCGAGGTCTGTCCGATGTCGAACCCGGGCCGCAAACAGTATGCGAACGACTGCTCTGACCTGCGGCCCTTCACCAGGATTCGCATTTTCTGCGACACATTCGCAAATTCTGCGAAGCACATAAAAATCAGCCGGAACCCACACCCGCCCCCACTCCCAGGGCCGGCGTAAAGGAAGCCGTGCGCCATGGCGTCTTGGCCGGGCCACAGCCGGGAACTCGACACCTCGCAACCCGGCACTTGATCAGTAGATGTCTGCGTATTGCATCAGATGAATCATCCCCGGACCTTGAACCCTCCACCCGTGCGCGGATTCGAGGCCCTCCCCGACCTGCGCAATAACCCAACCCAGGACGGCGCATGGAGGTGTCTCGACCCGGACATCGTGCCTCTAGGCGGCCCGAAAAGCGATCCTCCACATGTCGTTGACCTGCGCGGACTACCGGACAGACTCGCCAGTTGCATCATCGATTCACTAGATGAGACGGTCTTTTCGGTGGTTTCCAATGCAGCTGGATCACTCTGACCAGGACGACGTAGTTTGAACCGTGCCGACTGCGGCGCCATCAGCTGGCGCTTCTAGCTGATGGCGTACGGCTGGTCCGACCAGCAATTGTCGTGCAGTCTGTATGGCCGCGGGGTTCTCCGTCGGCCTCCAGCGGGAAGGCGCGAATACGCACGGAGCCGATACGCAGAGCTTCCACCAAACGGTGCCGAGTTGCCCATCTCGCGAACTCGACCACTCCCCGAACTGCTCGCAGCTCATTCAAGTTCGGGCCGCACGTGACCTGCGTATAGGAGGACATCGAGTCGTTAATCCACCGCATGGTGGATGTCGAACTCAGGCCACTGACGGCATGGCGACTACTGCTCTTACCTGCGATTTTTCGTCTTGATTCGCATTTCCTGCGACTCTTTCGCGCATTCCGCGAAGCGCTAGACGATGGCTCGGAACGCGCAGCCAGACCTTCTTCCAGGGCTGGCCTAGGTGACCTGGACGCGTCGTAGCGTCCTGGACCCAGCCCGCGCCTGGAACTCGACACCTCAAAACCCGACACCTGATCAGTAAGCGCCCGAGACCACTCGCCCGAGCGGCGGTCGCGAGCAGACGATGCCGCCCGGTTCTTAGCGATACTCACCCGACACGGCTGCCGCACCGAGCGCACTGATCGCGTCGTGTTGGTTCCCGAGGACGAGGACCGACTCCCAGACTAGATGCACACCCCATCTTCGCTTGTCTTGGTACTAGCACCCAGGCCCAGCTGGCGTCGAGCCCTTCGTCATCGCGCAATAGCTGCAAGTACTATTCGCTCACCCGACTGTGCGATGGGAGGCCCCATGCCCGAGGATCATCTCACCGGGACCTCGTACCGCAACGGCGCCGGGATCACGTCTCTGGTTGCCGGCATCGTCGCCGCGCTAGCCTCTCTCGTGCCCTTCATCGGCGGCGCCATCCCCATTGCCGCCGCAGTGGTTGCCTTCGTATCCGGATGGATTGGCCTTGAACGCGTAGACCGAGGCGAGGCGTCGAACCAGCGCGACGCCGTCATCGGCATCAGCCTGGCGCTAGCCGCACTGTTCGTGGCGTTCCTGATCTTTGCTGCGACCCACAGCACCACATAGAACAACGCCGCACTCCGGTCGGCCCGGCTAAAATACCGCGCCTACCAGGACCGCTAACGAACCAGCAAGGTCTCCCCTGGGTTCATCCGGAGCGTGACTCTCTCGCCGCTGTCGGTGAAGCCGGTCACCTCCACCGGTCCAGATGGCCAGGCAACCTCCTTGCTGACCTTCACCCATGACTGCAACTCCTCGGAAAAGACCTCCGAGTGATAGCCGAGACCGTTCACGGTCCATCGCTGCTGCGCCAAACCTGGCCCCCTCGTCGGTGTGAGTCCCGGGTCGTGCGCGCCCGAGACGGTGCTACTGAAGATGTGAGACGGCCTCAAGTTAACCCGGACGACACGGTCGTCGGCCTTAGTCAGGCGCTGCAGGAGCTGCCAGGGCACTGGGGGTCAGGGCAGTTCTGCGAAGCGTTCGGTGTCGCGAACCTTGCCTGAGACGATGATGGTGTCTCCCGGGTGAAGGGTTGTGTCGGCGGCGGCGTAGGTGAAGCCCTCTCCTGGGCGCTTGATCGCCACCACGGTCACGCCGTAGTCCGTGCGGATGGCGGTCTGGCCGAGACTGCGATCCGTCGCGAACGCCGGGGCGGTGGTCTTGACCATGGCGAATCCGTCGTCGAACTCGATGAAATCGATCATCCGCCCGCGGACGAGGTGGGCCACCCGCTTTCCCATGTCGTGTTCCGGCCGCACGACGTGATGGACGCCGATCTGCGTGAGGATCCTGGCATGGGAGTTGCTGATCGCCTTCGCCCATACGTTGGGAACCCCGATGTTGATCAGGGCCGAAGCGGTCAGCAGACTGGCCTCGAGATCGGAGCCGATCCCCACCACCGCCCGGTCGAATTCGTGAACCGACAACTGACGCAGGGACTCCTCGTCGGTGGTGTCAGCCACCACCGCATGAGTGAGCCGGCTAGCGATCTTCTGGACGACGGTGTCGCTTGCGTCGATACCCATCACTTCTGCCCCCTGGGCCATCAACTCCAGGGCGAGCGATTTACCGAACCGGCCCAGACCGAGCACTGCCACGGCGTCCGGAGCTGATTTCCTAGCCAATGAGAGGCCTCTCTGCGGGAAGGTCGTACCGGCGGCCACGTTGCCGAGCGGCTAAGGCGCTGACCATGGTGATCGGACCGATCCGGCCCAAGTACATCAGCAGGATCAGTATCCACTGTCCCCACTCGGGAAGCTGCGCGGTGATGCCCGTGGACAGCCCGACGGTGGCGAACGCGGAAGTGACCTCGAACAGCAGCACGTTGAGCCCGAACGGCGTGCCCGCCAGGAGCACGATCGTCGAGACCATCACCAACCCGATTCCGATCAGTGCCACGGCCAGCGCCTGGCGTTGGACGCGGGTGTCCACGCGACGGTCGAAGATCGTGACCGACTTCTCGCCCCGCACCTCGGCGATCATCACAAACACCAGCAGAGCGAAGGTCGTCACCTTGATCCCACCGGCCGTGCCGCCACTGCCTCCCCCGATGAACATCAACACGTCGGTCACCAGCAGGGTCGCCTCGTCCATCTGGGCGTAGTCGACACTGTTGAACCCGGCGGTCCTGGGCATCGTCCCCTGGAACGCGGCCACCAGGACCTTGCCCCCGAACCCGTACGGCTGCAGGGTGCGGGTCCACTCCAGCACGAGGACCGCCGCGAACCCGGCCAGCAGCAAGATCGCCGTGACGTGCACGGTCAGGCGGGTGTGCAGGCTCCATCGCGGGCGCTCCCGCCTCTGCGCCGGGCTCTGGCGCAGGCGCCGCCCCACCTCGAACAAGACCGGGAAGCCCAGCCCTCCCAGGATCACGGCCACCATCAACGGCACACAGATCCACGGGTCGGTGGCGAAGCTGATCATATTGTCGCTGTACAGGGCGAACCCCGCGTTGTTGAACGCAGAGATCGAGTGGAACACCCCCAGCCACACTGCCCGCGACACGGGCTCGTCGTACCCGACCGCGAAGCGAACCGCCAGGGTTACCGCGATGACCGCTTCAATCAATACACTCATCCGGACTACACCGATGACGACATCGCGGACGTCCCCGAGTTCGGCAGCTCTGGCCTCGGCTGCAGTGTTCATCCGAGCCTTCAACCCGATGCGGTTGGCGAGCATCAGGCCGACCATCGAGGCCAGGGTCATGATCCCCAGCCCGCCGACCTGGATCAGCCCCAGGATGACCGCCTCGCCGAACCCCGACCAGTGAACAGGCGTGTCCACCACGATCAATCCGGTCAGGCACATCGCCGAGGTCGCCGTGAACAACGCCTCGGTCACACTCGTGCCACGGCCGGGCACCACCGCGGTGGGCAGCAGCAGCAGCGCCGTCCCCACCACGATCGCCACAGAGAAACTCAACGCCACGACCCGGGCAGGACTCAGGCTCGCCCGCCCCGCCAATCGCCGCATTACAGACGGTGACACCCGCCCACCCACAGTCACGAAGACAAACTGTAGACCTACCGCTCACCCACACGCAGCATCTCGACCTCCGGCCCCCGCCAACAGGCGAGCACAGTGGACGAGGCAGCATCTACGTGCTTAGCTCAGAGCCATTTTTTCTTTTTGAAGACGAGATACAGACCCAGTCCCATTATCAACATCAGAACCAACGCAAACGGGTAGCCGAGCCTCCAAGCCAACTCGGGCATGGTTTGAAAGTTCATTCCATACACGGTTCCCACCAGCGTCGGCGCGAACAAGATCGCTGCCCACGACGAGATCCGTTTGACCTCTTCGCTCTGCACGAGGCTTGACTCAGACAATCGTCGCATTTCGTCATTCTGGCGCTGACCAACCAGGGTGGCCTGCACTGTTAGCGCATTGTGCAGTAGCACCCGGAATCCACTGACTCGTTCGCTGATGCGGATCACATGGTCTTCCACATCGCGGAGACGCCGCTGCAACTCGTCGTCCATCGAGTACTTCTGCGCCCCCCGCTGCAACGCCTCGAGCATCCCCGCCAACGGATCGACCGCACGCTGGAATTCGATCACTTCCCGCGATAGCTCGTAGATGCGCCGAGAAACATCTGTGCGGCCAGAGAAAATTTCATCCTCGATTTCGTCGATATCATTTTCCAGACCGGCCACCACTGGGGCGTACTGGTCCACAACCTCATCGAAAATCCCGTAGAGCACCGCTTGCGGCCCCAAGCTCAGTAACTGGGGATCGCCTTCCATCCTTCGTCGGACCCGATGAAGATCGGGCGCTTCGGCCTGCCGGATCGTGACCACAAAGTCAGGCCCGACAAAGACATGTACTTCACCGAACTCGACTGATTCATCAGCGTCGATATAACGGGCCGGACGCAGGACCACGAATAGACTGTTCCCATAGCGTTCGAGCTTGGCTCGTTGATGACCGCGCAGGGCATCCTCCACGGCCAGCTCATGCAATCCGAACTCCTCGGATACCGCGTGGATCTCACCCGGATCGGCCCTGTACATACCGATCCAGGCCATCCCAGCGCGGCGTCGCATCAACTCGAAGGTCTCATCGAGGTCCACCGGGTCCGCAGTCCGGTGCCCGTTCTTGTACACCGCGTTATCTACCGTTGTCACAACTGCGTCCAAGGCTCTCGTCCAGGCGCTGACCTACCCCGCTGGCAGTCCGTACACCACCACGACCGTACCCCGCCCCTTGGGCCATACTCCCTGCGCCCGCACCGAAGTACGGGATACCGCCCGCCCCCAGGCGGACTCCGACAGCCCCGCCACAAGGCGGACGAGATCCAACGGCAGCTCAGCCGACCCACCCGGAAACGCACGGACTCTCGCCTACCCGGACCGGTTCACCACACGGACAGAGGGTAAGCCTCTCTGCATCGTCTAGAAGAGCGTGAACCTCCCCAACGTGATTCTCCCTGTGGTGCGGCAGGACTCTCGGCCGCGCTACCGCGATCAACCAGGCGCTCTCCATCGTTCGCCCATACGCGGCGTCTTCATAGAGCTTTTCGATAGCCGCGGTCGCAAATCGATGCTCATCGAAGCGTGTTCGATAGCTTGACTCGAGCTGCCTCTGGCCCATCCACATGGTGTCGGCATCGTTCCTGAAAGGCGCACCAAAGTACTGATTGTTGAAGATCAGATGCGGCCCGTCGTTGCTAGCTGGAACCTCGATCGCATACGCCCGCGGCACAACCGTGCTGACTGCGTGAACTCGCAGATCCAATACGGGCGGAGTAATGGAACTGAACGCGATCTGTCTCAGGGATTGCTGATACCTCTCATCGAGGGTGCCTGCGTCATGCCTCGAGGATGCCCGCTTGTCAGTTTCAAGCACGCCGTAAACGATGATCCCTCCCCCAGAGTTCGCCATCGCCGCGATGTCTTTATCGATGTCAGACTTTTTGAGATCGGACCGCTCGGGTAGCTGTCGCTTCCAGTCCAATTCAGCAGACTCTTCCACCCCTTCCGCGATCGCCTGGTTGAGCATGTCGCCAGAGATGGGCCCGGGTGGGGCGCCGACTGCTCGGTGAAGGGCTGTGAAGGTCATCAGCTGAACTTACGGGTCAGACGCCAGCGTTAGTCCCGCTCCGGCGCGGTCGAAAGGTCCCCTCTTGGTCGGGAGTCCGGTTGCGCACCTCAAATTGCCTGGTGGGTGACCGTCCTGCGGTCGAGGACAAGCCAGGTGTCTGGCGTCTCGCCCCCGCGGTCCGCACACTGCTCGGAGGTCGCGAACAGTGCACAGCAGTCGACCTTCTCGTCCACTGTTGACCGCCATAGGATGCCGTCGACCGGCCCCTCGGGGAGGCCGTAGCGCAGGAACTCCGTGATGATCTGGGTCGGGATGTAAGTGATCTCACTCTCAGTCGCGGAGCCACCTGGGCGGGTGGGTTCACGGATCGATTTGATGAACTCTCGCAGAAACACGGTTGCCGGCCTCCGGGACCTGTCCACCGTGTTGAACAGGGACGGGACGGACGGCGGTTTACGCAGATCGAGTACCCGCAGCTCACGGTGGAGAGCGAACTCACCCACGCTGAGCCCACTGCCGGGCTCGGCGTACTTGCTTACTTCCCCGACGGCGCCGGCACGTGTTGAGGCGCCATAGAACGCGCTGATCCCCGCCGCTGTCATCCGGTTGCTGCGCGCGTACTCCGACCGCGGTGGGCCGATGTCGCGGGCGGTGGTGAACTTCTCCTCCGCCTCGCCGACCCGCACGCGCCACCAGGTGCCACCGGCGGACAGGTCGATCACCAGATCGGCGAGTTGGACGGCTTTGATGACGGCGGCGGGAACCGCGTGCACCAGATGCATCCCCGGCTCGTCTTCGTCGGCAGGGTCGGGCAGCAGGAACGTGTAGCGGCGCCGCGTACGAACCTCCTCACGAAACCGGTCCCAGCTCCACGCAAGGCCCATACCCACCGGCGGCAGGGCCAGATCGCGGTCGCACCACTCGGCGGTATGGATACTCCCCGCGATCGCATGAATGACGGCGAGATCGCTGCTGACGTTGTGCTCGACGAGCAGATCCTCGGTGTCCTGCGTCGTGGTCTGATACCCGCCCTCGCTGGAGTCGTAGTACGCCTCGTTAATCGGGTCGGTGTACTCCTCCCTCAGACCGTCAACGACTAGCTCGAGGATGACATCGAGCGAAGCGGTGTCTCGGCCCCGACCGCAAAACGTGCACGGTCCGAGCGGGGTGTCAGCGGCGTGATGGACCGCCTGCTTAAGGATCGGTTCGTCGAGGCACTGCGGACAGACGACAGCATCGGAGCAGGACCAGCCCTGCTCGTCGGTCTGCATCACCATGCGTTTCGACATGCCCATCTCGAGATCATCCCGCGGCGCATCGTTCCGCGCGACCGAGAACGCCCCGGGTGCCGACGATGTACTCGGTGGACCTTTCCGGTCATGCCTCCGCACGATCAATGACGCTCTCATTTCCTTGGCCGTGAGAGATCACCGTCAGTGAGGATCCCGTCCCACTCAGGCGCAGGTCACCGACTCTCAGATCCTCTGTCAGAACGCCAGGCAACTGGCGACTAAATGTTCAGCACGCCAAGCTAGCGGTAGAGCGATTGCGCCCATCGAGGCGATCGCCTCGTGCGTTCAGGCTGCTGGATGGCTTCCGAAATGCTCGTCGATGGCCCTCTCTTCGCCCTCTCGTGACGGACCCTTCTGATAACTATTGTTCTTAAAGATCAAGCGCCACCAGAGGGCGCTTCAGGTAAGGGAAGTGGGCAGCTCAGATGGTGGATGTGCGTCTCGCGATACCGCCGGAAATTGCGGCAGGTATCGCGGCCGGGCAACTGGTCCGCAACGGCAGTGTTGTCCGCACCTTGGCTGGACAATTCTTCGCGTTCCTCGATGAAGTCGACGGTCCAACAAGCTCACCCGCTGCGGCCGGAGCTGTCGCATCCGTGAAGAAAAGCTCCGCCGCGGGCTCCTCCGCTGCAGACCGCGCTCTCGCATTGGCAAGAGCCAACCCGGTCACAGCCGGCGGTGTGGGCATCGCCGCAGCCGTCACGGTCGGCGCGGTCGCCCTCGCCGGTCGGGAAGCGCGGAGGAGGAAGGCCGCCAGCGATGAGAGCATCCGGCGCTTCTGGTCCGCACTGCAGCATTACGTCGTTCAGACGGGAGATGGGTCCGTCACGGGCGTCGTGATCGACGATCTCCAGGCCGCGTGGTCCGCAGTCCAATCCCTGCCAGGCAAGCGCCTGC
Organism: Dietzia sp. B19; assembly: GCF_014145155.1. NCBI lineage: Bacteria > Bacillati > Actinomycetota > Actinomycetes > Mycobacteriales > Dietziaceae > Dietzia > Dietzia sp. B19. Next base: position 40,347 of record NZ_JAALED010000572.1, read on the forward strand.
GCGAGGTGATTACGAACCCGAACCTACTGATGTTGATGCAGCCGATTGCCGACTACACCAGGGACCTCGCCGCAGCGAATGACACCGAACTCCCCATCGATTTCTCCAGGAACCCCCAAGTCGTAGATCTCCAGAAGTACCTCGAACAGCAGAGGCAGATTCTGGACGGTCTAGGTGACACTGCCTGATCGCCCCGCTTGAGATGGCACGATTCTCGCCTGAAAGTCCAGCTCATGCCTGTCGCTGGAGTGCCCGGTAGAGGGTGGATCGACCCACTCCGAGATCTCGGGCGATCGCCGACGGCCCCTCCCCCGCCTCGACGCGGGCCCGGGCCTTTTCGATCTGCTCGGCCGTCAGGACGCGTTTGCGCCCCTTGTACTTACCCTTCGACTTGGCGATGGCGATTCCCTCGGCCTGGCGCTCGCGGATGATGGCCCGCTCGAACTCGGCGAACGCCCCGAGCAGCGACAGCATCAGGTCTGCCCGAGGATCTTGAGCGCCAGCAGCGTAGGTGGCCCGCTCATGGACGAACTCCACACTCGCACCCTTCGCGGTGATCTCACCAACGATCTGCTTGAGATCAACGAGCGAGCGCGCGAGACGGTCCATCGACGCAACAACCAACTCGTCACCATCTCGCAAGTACCTGATGCACTCTTCGAGCTTCACCCGATCGGCGCGCGAGCGAGCGGACTGTTTCTCGATATAGACCCGGTCGCACTCCCCCACCGCCTCGAGCTGACGCGCCTCGTTCTGATCCGCGGCCGACACCCGCACGTACGCCACCCGCTGCCCACGAGGGCGCGAGACCCGGCGGGCGAGCTTCGGACCTGTCTGCGGCGGTGACTTCCGCTCGATGATGTTCTCCGAGTCCGTCGACTCCACCCGAAAGTTCCAGCCCAACTCGTCCCGGCGACGGAATCGAGTCCGCACCTTCCCACGGCTGACGATGAGCACCTCCTCGCC
>NZ_JAALED010000572.1:41322-42422 GCF_014145155.1 Dietzia sp. B19
GTCACCCGAGCGATCAAGCAACGTCCCGATCCGATCAGCCATCGAAGCGCCCCTCCGCCAGGTGGTGTATCAGTACACCCTAGACCCGAGGGGACGATGTTTCAAAAACGCCGTACCGGACCTTGCGATACAGCGCCGATTGTGACTCTCAGCTTCGATTGGCGGGATTGCGCAGCTTTGTTTGGCGGGGCTTCGTGCCTCTCTTTGGTTCGGCATCATCTCGCCAGGCCAGTAGTGCCGCCCCGGCGCCGATCACTCCGATTGCGACGAGTACGAATCCGGTCGCTTGGAGGCCGATTGCGGTGCCGAGGGTGCCGGCCAGTGGGTAGGTGATGAGGAAGCAGGCGTGGGAGAGGGAGAACTGCGCGGCGAACACTGCCGGCCGGTTCTGCTCGGTGCTATTTCTGCGCAGTAGCCGCGCCGAGGGTGTGAGGATGGTCGAGGTTGCGGCGCCGAGCAGTACCCACATCGTGAGCAAGGTGTTCCACTGGGCAGTGCCGCCTGCCCATCCGATCACGATGGCCGTGGCGAGCAAGATGATGGGCAGCGCGGCTCCGCCGGCGAGCATGACTTTCCGGTCGGCAAGTTGGTTCAGTAGTGCGGGCATGCCCAGGGCGACCACCATTGATCCGGCTCCGTATGCGGCGAGCATGAGGGCGACATCCGACTGCGTCCTGCCGAGCTGGCCTTGCACGAGAACCACCGTGTTGACGATGACCATGGCGGTTGTCGTGGCTACGACGAGGTTGAGTCCCATCAGGCCGCGCAGTTCGGGGCTAGCGAAGAATGTCCGTGTCCCCCGGGAAAGTCGGTCAAGGAACCGTGCAGGAGGAGGGGGCTGTGTGTGGGGGAACCGAGAGGCGATGACGAGTGTGGCAGAGCCGAGAAACCCGATGACGGTTCCGATGAAGAGGTTGTTGAAGCTGATTGCCGTCAGCAGGGCCGCGGCGAGCATCGGGCTTACGAGCGATTCCAGATCGTAGGCCAAGCGTGAGAGCGACAAGGCCCGGGTGTACTCGCGCTCGTCTGGCAGCACAGAGGGGATCACGGCTTGGAAGAGTAGTGCCCCATAGAGTGGTGTAACTCGGTGGCCGAGATCG
>NZ_JAALED010000572.1:42432-42760 GCF_014145155.1 Dietzia sp. B19
GCGATTCCGTGTTGTGCACGGGTGTAGAGCGGCCACCGTGTGATCCTTCGAGTCAACCTTCTACCGAATCCTCGAACGGAGTCATCACGATGACCGCACCTCATATTGTCGACCCTGCAGGCCTGCTTGGCCAAGCCCTATCTGACGCGTCGCCGGATCTGATGCGCGAGCTGCTGCAGACCATGATCAACGCACTGCTCTCCGCCGATGCCGACGCTGTGTGCGGCGCCGAGTGGAACGCCCGCTCGGCTGAGCGCACCAACCACCGCAACGGCTACCGCCACCGGCCCCTGGATACCCGGGTCGGCACCGTCGACGTCGCCGTCCC
>NZ_JAALED010000572.1:42836-43757 GCF_014145155.1 Dietzia sp. B19
CGCCGAGGCATCACCGGATCTGATGCGCGAACTGCTGCAAACCATGATCAACGCCCTGCTGTCCGCCGATGCCGACAGCGTGTGCGGCGCCGAATGGAACGCCCGCAGCACCGAGCGCACCAACCGGCGCAACGGCTACCGCCACCGCCCCCTGGACACCCGCGTCGGCACCGTCGACGTCGCCGTCCCGAAGTTGCGCTCGGGCAGCTACTTCCCCGAGTGGCTGCTCGAGCGCCGCAAGCGAGCCGAGTCCGCGCTGATCACCGTCGTAGCCGACTGCTATCTGGCCGGGGTGTCTACCCGCCGGATGGACAAGCTGGTCAAGACCCTGGGTATCGACTCGCTGTCCAAGTCGCAGGTCTCACGCATGGCCCAGGACCTGGACGAGCAGGTCGCCGCGTTCCGGCACCGCCGCCTGGACGAGGCCGGGCCGTTCACCTTCGTCACCGCTGATGCGTTGACGATCAAGGTCCGCGAGAACAACCAGGTCGTCAAGGCCTCCGTCCTGCTGGCCACCGGAGTCAACGGCGACGGCCACCGCGAAGTCCTCGGAATGCAGGTCGCCACCAGCGAGACCAAAGCCTCATGGAACACCTTCTTCGCCGACCTGGTCGCCCGTGGCCTGGGCGGAGTCCGCCTGGTGACCTCCGACGCCCACGCCGGGCTCGTCGAGGCGATCGCGGCGAACCTGCCCGGAGCTGCGTGGCAGCGCTGCCGCACCCACTACGCGGCGAACCTGATGGCCGTGTGCCCCAAGTCGATGTGGCCGGCCGTGAAAGCCATGCTGCACAGCGTCTACGACCAGCCCACCGCCACCGCGGTGCACGAGCAGTTCGACCGGCTCCTGGAGTACACCGACGGCCGGCTGCCCGCGGTCGCTGACCACCTGGGCGATGCCCGCGAGGACCTGCTCGCCTTCAC
>NZ_JAALED010000572.1:43797-44175 GCF_014145155.1 Dietzia sp. B19
CTGGCGACAGATCTGGTCCAACAACCCGACCGAGCGCCTCAACCGGGAGATCCGCCGCCGCACCGACGTCGTGGGGATCTTCCCCAACCGCGACGCCATCGTCCGCCTCATCGGCGCAGTCCTGGCCGAGCAGACCGACGAATGGGCCGAAGGACGCCGCTACCTCGGACTCGAAGTCCTGAGCCGCTGCCGACTCACACTGACCACCGACACCGACACCAACTCGACGACGGAGGTGACCACCGATCCACTGATGCAACTACCCGCCTGACCACCAACGAAGGATCAAAAACCAGTTACACCACTACCAGGGGCTTGACCCGACCCGCCGCCGGAGTTGTAGAACACCTGCTGCGAGGGAACAGCCCCGCCTGCGCG
>NZ_JAALED010000572.1:44185-44362 GCF_014145155.1 Dietzia sp. B19
GGCTGGCGGAGAATCATGGCGAGACGTTCGGAACAGCCCCGCCTGCGCGGGGACGACACGATCCAGAACTCGGTCGACCGCGTCAAGACCGGAACAGCCCCGCCTGCGCGGGGACGACAACTGGGAGAGCGTCCGTCTCCAAAGCGGATGGGGAACAGCCCCGCCTGCGCGGAGACG
>NZ_JAALED010000572.1:44372-45096 GCF_014145155.1 Dietzia sp. B19
ATTCAGTGCGGGTTCGCGCTCGCCGTCATCGGAACAGCCCCGCCTGCGCGGGGACGACTGTCCGAGCTGAGCGGCGAACATCGCGGCCCTGGGAACAGCCCCGCCTGCGCGGGGACGACTGGGCCAGCTTCGCGGCCGGGTCGTTGCAGGCGGGAACAGCCCCGCCTGCGCGGGGACAACGTCCTAGCACCTGCCATTACCGCCTGCTGGCGGGAACAGCCCCGCCTGCGCGGGGACGACAGCGTCGTGTTGAACACCTGCATCCCGGCGAACGGAACAGCCCCGCCTGCGCGGGGACGACGGAGGCAGATCGGTGTCCGGCAGCGTGGGGTTGGGAACAGCCCCGCCTGCGCGGGGACGACTTCGAGAGCGAGTACCTCACGTACCCGTGGTTGGGAACAGCCCCGCCTGCGCGGGGACGACTGGCCGCGTTCGCGATCGGGGACGGCGCCATGAGGAACAGCCCCGCCTGCGCGGGGACGACCCGGTGCTCATTGCGAAACATCGTCCGCATCACGGAACAGCCCCGCATGCGCGGGGACGACCCGCCAGTAGTGCCCCATAGGGTGGTGTAACTCGGTGGCCGAGATCGTCTCCGACACCCGTGTCGTTGACGGATCTAAAGCGGCCACCGCGTGATCCTTCGAGTCAACCGTCTAAAGAATCCTCGAGGAGTCATCGCGATGACCGCACCCCACATTGTCGACCCTGCAGGCCTGCTTGG
>NZ_JAALED010000572.1:45361-45598 GCF_014145155.1 Dietzia sp. B19
GGCCGAGTCCGCCCTGATCACGGTCGTGGCGGACTGCTATCTGGCTGGCGTTTCCACCCGCCGTATGGACAAGCTGGTCAAGACCCTGGGGATCGATTCGCTGTCCAAGTCGCAGGTCTCACGCATGGCCCAGGACCTGGACGAGCAGGTCGCAGCGTTCCGCCACCGCCGCCTGGACGAGGCCGGACCATTCACTTTCGTCACCGCCGACGCGTTGACGATCAAGGTCCGCGAGAA
>NZ_JAALED010000572.1:45608-58293 GCF_014145155.1 Dietzia sp. B19
GCAGGTCGTCAAGGCTTCCGTGCTGCTGGCCACCGGCGTCAACGGCGACGGCCACCGCGAGGTGCTGGGCATACAGGTCGCCACCAGTGAGACCACGGCCTCGTGGAACACCTTCTTCGCCGACCTGGTTGCCCGCGGCCTGGGCGGGGTGCGGCTGGTGACCTCCGATGCCCACGCCGGGCTGGTCGGGGCGATCGCGGCGAACCTGCCGGGAGCCGCGTGGCAACGCTGCCGCACCCACTACTCGGCGAACCTCATGGCCGTGTGCCCCAAGTCCATGTGGCCGGCCGTGAAGGCGATGCTGCACAGCGTCTACGACCAGCCCACCGCTGAGGCTGTCAATGCCCAGTTCGACCGGCTCCTCGAGTACACCGAAGGCAGACTGCCCGACGTGGCCGACCACCTCGGCGACGCCCGCGAGGACCTGCTCGCCTTCACCACGTTCCCCGACGACGTGTGGCGCCAGATCTGGTCCAACAACCCCACCGAGCGGCTCAACCGAGAGATCCGCCGCCGCACCGACGTCGTGGGCATCTTCCCCAACCGAGAGGCCATCGTCCGCCTCATCGGCGCCGTCCTGGCCGAGCAGACCGACGAATGGGCCGAAGGACGCCGATACCTCGGACTCGAAGTCCTGGGCCGCTGCCGACTCACCCTGACCACCGACACCGACACCAGCTCGACGACGGAGGTGACCACTGATGCACTGATGCAACTACCCGCCTGATCACCAACGAAGGATCACAAACCAGTTACACCACTTCTAGGGGCTTGACCAGGTACCGAGGACTCGGCACAGCCGCTGCACACCGAACTCGTTGCGGTGGGTGGAGATGAAGTCCCAGCGGCAGGTCTTCACTTCATCTCCTGCGCGAAATAGGCGGCTGCCCGGCGCAGAATCTCACGTTCGAGCTGCCATTCCTTCTCCGCACTGCGCAGTCGGACGTTCTCTGCCCGCAGGCGCGCCAACTCGTCGGCTGCAGTCTCACTGCCACCGCCCGCCGTGGCCGCTGAGCCCTGCGCCGAGGCGTTGTCCTTGCGGACCCAGGTCCGCAAGGTCTCGCCGCTGATGCCCAGGTCCGAGGCCACCGCGGCGTAGGTGCGGGTGCCGCCGCCGGCGCGATACAACGCGACCGCGTCCCGGCGGAACTCCTCCGTGTACTGAGACTGACGTCCCATGTGAACATCCCTCCTGGTTCTTCTACGAACCATTGTCAGGGTGTCCACTCCGAGGGGGCAGCCTCAGATCGATGGTGTCGTCGCGGTGGTTCCACCACTGCGGATAGGCCCACTTGGGGGCGGTGTCAAACTGGTGCCGTTGCGGCCCAGTCCGGCCGACCGGTCTGGCCAGCGCGGCGCCTGACGAGGGGTGTGGATGGTGGTCAGGTCCCGCAAGGAAATGCACAGGTCCCACTCGATGCGGTGCGCCAAACGCAAGGGCATCAGACGCGCCGAATCGGTGCGGCAGACGCGGTTGTCGCCGAGCCACCAGCCTCGGTGTGCGTGCCCGGACGGGGACTGGGACACCCAGCTCGGTGCCGGATGATCCGAAGGTTCCTCGAACGCCCGCAATGGGCGTTGGGATGGTCGCAGTTGATGACGATCGATCCGAGCAAGGCATGTGGAGAGTGCTGGATGCAGCGAATCGTCAGCGCGTCGTCGCGGCTCATCCGGTATTGGCCGTGCCCGAGTTGGTTCGCCGCGAACGGACGGTGCGATAGGAGCACCTCGCTGCCCCACTGCTCGTCGCTGAGAAGCAGCGCCTTCGTGGTATCCATGCCGAGCACTGTGCACCCTCGTGGCCGCCGTACTGATGTGTGCACTCCCATCCACCCGCACCTGCGATCACAGCCCGCGAGCACTGAGCCCATCCAAACCGCCTGTTCCTTCACGCTGGATCCATCTGTCGAGAAGCGAGCATCTGCGGTGACGGACCTATCCTCGCTGTCGCGCTCGCCGCGCGGGCGGGGAGCACCGGCCCGACCGAGCCGGTCGGGCGATGGCTGACCGCGGCCGAATGGACCGTCACACCAGATCTCTCGTGCCTGGCTCCCCGTCGCGGGAGAGTGTGCGCAGACCTTTCCGGCATCCGCCTCCAGCATCACCCCGGGCCCTGTGCCTCCCCGCAATCCCTGGAGCATTCCCTCTCCGACGACAGAAGAGGCACCCACCGACGACGCCCCTGTCGATCAAGCGGAGTCTGTCGACAGGGGCGACTTCTCGCGCTTAGCGCCGAGATGAGAGCTACCTGCTCAGGACACCACGAACCGCGAGGTTCGACCAAACGGGTAGATAGTGCTCAATTCGATGAGTTCGCACAGACAGCGAGCGCCAACGCGCCGAGAATCACGAGCCCGACGACCCCGACGACAGTCGTCGGAATCGAGGCCGCAGCACGAGTGGCGCCGTCTCCGATGATGACGCCGAGCGCGACCACACCGGAGACGCCCGCCGGAATCGCCACCATCGGCACCTCAACGTTCGGGGAGTAGTACGAGTCCCGGTACATCGACCAATACGAGGGCGGGACATCCCGGCTTCTTGCGGCGACGTGCGTGTCGATCGGTGTTCTCAGTGCTCTCATCGCGCTGCACGAGGCGCAGGCCCATCGCCTCTGGCGGCATCAGGTGCGCCACGCGGGTCTCCCTCGGGTTCTCGATCAGTTCGTCGCACGTCTTACCCTGCCGACGGAGACCCGCGCCGCGATCTGCCCACGCACCTCTACCTCAACCTATACTGCGGGCCCCCATGAACCGCACCTACCAAACGGTGGTCTCGCTCGCGTGGCCTGGTGGGGGCCTGTCAGTTCGGAACAGGCGTACCCCTTGGCGCGGTAACGATCTGGGGGTTCGGCAATGCCGACCGGTTGACTAGGACACCTTCCTTATAGATTGCTGCGATGTCGCTCAGGTTCTCGCTGTCAACAAGTGGATCCGAGCTCAGCAGCACGAGATCAGCCAGCTTTCCCACTTCGACAGTACCGATGGTGTCGAGCTTGTTGTATGCCTCGGCCACGTTGTGGGTGAGGGCTTGAATCGCTCCCATCGTGGTGAGTCCCCGGGTGCGCAACGCTTTGACCCACGTGAAGTGGTCAGAACCCAAAGACCAGGGCCTGCCCTCCTGCAGGTCGGGTCCGAGGTCCTGCATCACGTCGTGTGACGTACAGCCTGCGTCGGTGGAAACCATCACATTGGCGCCGGCTTCGATGAAGTTTCGTTCATTCTTCTGATGCTCGGGACTGTTGAGCGTCCCGAATGGATTTCCGTGGAGGAGAAGGCGATCCGCATAGTCGTCGGCGATAGGCTGAATTCCCACACCAATTCGACGTTCCGCGATCCGATTCACCAACTCTTCCGGGATTACCTGGTTGAACGTCCATGTCGGGTGAATCATGACATCGACATCGACATCAGCTGCTAACTCCAGGGCTGGTACCGCCATCGTGTGTGACAGGAACGGCAGTCCGGCTGAATGGACGTCCTCCGCCATCATGCGGACCCATTTCTCCGGGAAGGTGTGATAGGTCCGCAGGGCAGCAGGATTGAGATGTGCCATGAGATGGTCACTGATAGCGATCTTGACCATGTCAACACCGGACTGCACGTAGTCCCTGAACCGAGCACGGAATTCGCGCTCCTGCAACAACGTCAGTTCGGCACCGACTCCTGCAGCAAAGAGCAGGTCCATCCTGTTGGCAAAGCTCTGCGATATCGACTGCCGTGCAGTGAAATTGAAGTCGGGACTGAATGGTCCACCCATCCCGACTATGTTGCCTGCCGCGAAGATACGGGATCCGATGACGGTTCCCGCGTTGATCCTGTCCCGAGCCTCCAGGACGGGATCGCGAGCGTCCCAGGTGTCGAAGACGGTCGTGACGCCATTCTTGAGGGTGAGCTGCGCTCCCTCCTCGATGACTCTAGAGAAGGAGCCCTCGTACCGGGCGAGGTATTCGACCCCTCCGGCGCCCACCATCATGACCCCGTCGAGCAGGTGGATGTTGCCGTTGATATAGCCGGGCAGTAGCCATTTCCCAGCAGCATCAGTCACCTTTGGCCCTGTTGCTGCGTCGTACTGGGACGTGGGCACGATGCGAGTTATCGAGCCATTCTCGACAACAACCGTCATTCTCTCAGCTGGGCTACCGCCGCGCCCGTCGATCAGCGTGACGTTCGACAACGCAAAACTAGACATGATGCACTCCATATCGTACTCAGATTCCTGGCGGCGGTTCAGCCGCACATCTTGACTTTCACTCCGGAGTACCTCTCCAGGCTCCGCTGCAACTGTCCGTGCACTCCTCAGGATGGCCGCCATCCGAGAATCGACGAACAACCAGCGACCACGGTGCGGAGAACGCACAGTGAACGTTTCATACACAGAACGGCATAGTCACGAAAGTAGATTTCAAAGGTTGTCGATCACGTTGGACTCATGATTCATCGTTTCGCCGTCGAGCCGGATCCCCGTCTTAAGCCTCGGTCTTTCGTGCGCCCAGTGGAACGGGAGGTCTGGGCTGTGTCAAGGATTGTGGACAGGCCCTCGGTGATTTCCGACGTGTCGGGCTGCTGCGGGTAGGTGCTCGACGGCGGTCTCGTGCGCTTCGGAGGGGTGTCGCACTAGCCTCGTCGCGCGATGGATGGGCTAACGCGACGTGTCGGCGCCGCCTACGTCTGTCGCTGGAGTGCGCGGTAGAGCGTGGACCGCCCGACTCCGAGTTCGCGGGCGATCGCCGATGGCCCCTCCCCCTTGCCGATTCGGTCGCGAGCCCTGTCGATCTGCCCCTCGGTCAAGACACGCTTTCTCCCCTTGTACTTACCGTTCGCCTTGGCGATGGCGATGCCTTCAGCCTGGCGCTCACGAATGATGGCGCGTTCAAACTCGGCGAACGCCCCAAGCAGCGAAAGCATGAGATCCGCTCGAGGGTCCTGTGCGCCAGCCGCGTAGGTGGCCCGTTCGTGGACGAACACCACACTCGCGCCCTTGGCGGTGACCTCACCAACGATCTGCTTGAGATCCACTAGGGATCGCGCGAGCCGGTCCATCGACGCAACGACTAGCTCGTCACCGTCACGGAGGTACCCGATGCACTCGGCGAGCTTCTCACGGTCCGCACGAGAGCGTCCGGACTCCTTCTCGACATATACCCGGTCGCACTCCCCCACCGCCTCGAGCTGACGCGCTTCGTTCTGGTCAGCAGCAGACACTCGCACATACGCCACACGCTGCCCGCGTGCTCGTGAGGATCTCCGTGCCGGCTTCCCCTGCCCCTCGATGATGTTCTCGGAATCCGTCGTCTCCACTCGCAGACTCCAGTCCAGCTCATCTCGGCGACGGAACCGAGTCTGAACCTTCCCGCGGCTGACGATGAGCAACGCATCTACAAGCTCCGTAATCGGATCGCCCACCACGAACCCCTCATCCATCCCAACCCAGATGTGGAGAACAGACGCCTAGACCAGTTATCCGCAGACCTCGACACCCTAGCTCGCTGGATCGACCCAGACGCCGCCGACTGGATCGCCTCCGCCTCCAGAGTTCCCCTGGTCCGAGCTCGGCGGCCGTGATCCAAAAGCTCGGCTTTACACCTGTCCCCTACCGCCCTCACGATCGCGAAACCCATAGTCCCGCTACCCCCTGTGACCTCAATGAACTCCGTCCCGCAACCCCTGCTTGAGACCTTGCGGAACAGGGGAAACGATGGCGGCCCGCGATGTACCGCAAGGTGTACCTCACTGGGACAGCGGTCTTGAGTTCACGTCGATCATCGCCCCTCCAGCAAGGGTCTAACTGAAGGCACTGTCGGATGCCGCTGATATAAACGCTCTTATCTGAAGATGGAGGACGGATGAAGGTTCAGTACGTGGTCCCAGCACTGGCTGCGGCACTGCTCTTGGCGGGCTGCTCTTCGGCTGATGGCGGCTCGGAGAGTGCTTCTTCGCCGACGCCCCCTGCCCCCACCAGTGAACAGTCCAACGACGAAAAGCGCGACGACCCGCAGCGGAGTCCTCGTGGGTACATCTTGAAGGAGGTCGGGGAGCAGGGAAGCCTTGGGCTGCCTGAGGACCCCGACTCGAGGTGGATCACGTTTACCGTGGACGAGATTGTAGAGAATGAGCCGTGCGACAGCTATGAGCCCCCGACAGGGGTCCCCACGCGTGTTGATGTCTCGATAGCTACGGCGGATGTCCCGGAGGAGTACCGACTCTCGGCTGGAGCCCTCTTCAACCCGGGCAGTTGGCAATGGGTACAAGAAGATGGGACGACTTCGGGAGTCACCGCTCAGCAGGGCAACTACTCATTCTCGTGCGGCACGTGGCAACAGTTGGCTTCCGGCTTGGCCTCCAACTCGCAATATCGCGCGACGTTCAATTTAGACGTGCCAGCAGGAGCAACCGACCTGATCCTTCACTACGACGGCGGCGGCTGGGAGTGGGAACTCCCGTAAATCGAAAGTTGGATCCGCCAGACGGCGATGAGTCCCTACTTGTAAGACTGGCGTCATGGCTTCTGTGCATGAGGTGATCGAGGCGTTCCGTCAGGCTCCGACAAACGTGGAGCGGGGAACGAAGTTCGAGCAGCTCATGGTGCGCTACTTCGAACTCGACCCGATGTTGTCTCAGCAGTACGACAAGGTCTGGCGGTGGATCGACTGGCCAGACCGGGACGGCAAGCCCGATACGGGGATCGACCTGGTGGCTCGCGAACGCGACACCGGTGAGTACACCGCCATTCAGTGCAAGTTCTACGAGCCCGACCACTACCTACAGAAGAGCGATTTGGACTCGTTCTTCACTGCTTCGGGCAAGGCCCCGTTCACCAACCGGGTCATCATCTCCACGACCAACAGGTGGGGCAAGCATGCCGAGGACGCCCTCGATGGTCAGACCATCCCGGTCCAGCGGATCTCGCTCGAGGATCTCGCCGAGTCGGCGATCGATTGGGACATCGCCTGGCCCCAGGGCGAACTGCAAGTTGATCTGGCCCCGTCCACGCCATACACGCTGCGCCCGCATCAGCAGGAAGCACTGGAGGCGGTGTTCCGCGGGTTTGCCGAGGGCAACGACCGGGGCAAGCTCATCATGGCCTGCGGCACTGGTAAGACCTTCACGTCGCTGAAGATCGCCGAGCAGACAGCCCTCGACAACGGCGGGCGCGCCCGAATCCTGTTCGCGGTCCCCTCAATCGCCCTGTTGTCGCAGACTCTGCGGGAGTGGACTGCCCGTGCCGAGCTGGATATTCGGGCGTTCGCAGTCTGCTCGGACACTAAGGTCTCTCGTGCAGCGGAGGACTACGACACCTCTGACGTCGCCATTCCGGTCACCACGAACCCAGAGCAGCTCGCGGAGAAGATGAGTTACCGCAAACGGGCAGCGGGGATGACGGTGGTATTCACCACCTACCAATCACTGCCCGCGGTCTCCAAGGCCCAAAGTCTTGGTGTGGACGCGTTCGATCTGGTGATCTGCGACGAGGCCCACCGCACGACCGGCATCACCCTCGCAGGCGAGGATGCGTCGAACTTCGTCGCAGTGCACGACCCGGATTTCCTCAAGGCCAGTCGGCGGCTGTACATGACCGCGACCCCGCGCCTGTTCAACGACGAGACCAAGGACAAGGCAGGGGAACACTCCGCGGAGGTCGCCTCCATGGATGACCTAGAGACGTACGGTCCCGAGTTTCATCGGCTCTCGTTCGGCGAGGCCGTCGACCGCGGCCTTCTCACTGACTACAAGGTCCTGGTCCTGACGGTGGACGAATCGGTCATGGCCAGCCGGCTCCAATCAGACCTGGCCGATGCCGGCGAGCTCAAGCTCGATGACGCCTCCAAGCTGGTGGGCTGCTGGAACGGACTAGCCAAACGGGCCGGCACCTCCCCGACAGGTGAGGGCTTCGCCCCCGGTGAGCCGCCGATGCGCCGAGCCGTCGCCTTCGCCCGCGACATCAAGTCCTCCAAGCAGGTCGCCGAGATGCTTCCCAGGGTCGTGGAGTCCTACCAAGACCTGCTGCGCGACGCCGAGGACGACGGCGTGGACGTCGCGGACACCAACCGGTCCCTGAACTGCTCGGTGCACCACGTCGACGGCACTTTCAACGCCCTCAAGCGCAACGAGGAGTTGACCTGGCTCAAGGCCGAACCAGACGCGAATGAGTGCCGAATCCTTACCAACGCCCGCTGCCTATCCGAGGGTGTAGACGTACCAGCATTGGATGCAGTGCTGTTCCTGCACCCCCGCAACTCCGTCGTGGACGTGGTGCAGTCTGTCGGTCGCGTGATGCGCAAATCACCAGGCAAGGATTACGGCTACATCATCCTGCCCGTCGCCGTGCCCGAGGGCGTCAAGCCGTCGCAAGCGTTGAACGACAACCGTCGATTTAAGACCGTGTGGCAGGTCCTCAATGCCCTCCGCGCCCATGACGATCGGTTCAACGCGATGGTCAACTCCATCGCCCTGAACTCCAAGACCCGGGACAAGACCGGCCAGGGCGTCGACCAGCTCCTCGGCGGTCACGTCGGCCCCGCGGAGGATTCCACCAGCAGCGGTGGCACCGGGTCCGATGCAGGGTCTGACGGCTCGGGCGATGCCGAGCAGACCAAGCAGATGGCGCTGTTCTCCCTGTCTGAGTGGACTGAGGCGATCTACACCAAGATCGTCGACAAGGTCGGCACCCGCACCTACTGGGAAGACTGGGCCGCCGATGTCGCCGACATTGCCGCCGCGCAGATCACCCGCATCAACGCCACCCTCGCCGCTGCCAGCCCCGAACTAACCCGAGGGTTCGACGACTTCGTCGACGGACTGCGGGCAAACCTCAACGAGTCGATCAGCCGCGACGACGCGATCAGCATGCTCTCCCAACACTTGATCACCAAACCCGTCTTCGACGCCCTGTTTGAGGGCCACGACTTCGCCGCGCAGAACCCGGTCTCGAAAGTCATGCAGACCATGGTCGACCAACTCGCTAGCGCCAACCTCGACGCCGAAACCGCAAAACTCGACTCGTTCTACGACTCGGTGCGCGTCCGCGCCTCCGAAGTCACCTCCGCCGAAGGCAAACAGCAAGTCATCGCCGAGCTGTACGAGAAGTTCTTCAAGCTCGGCTTCGCCAAACAAGCCGACGCCCTCGGCATTGTCTACACACCTGTAGAGATCGTCGACTTCATCCTCCGCGCCACCGACCACGCCCTCCGGGACGCCTTCGGCCTAGGCCTGACCGACCACGACGTGCACATCCTCGACGGATTCACCGGCACCGGCACCTTCATTACCCGCCTGCTCCAGTCCGGACTCATCCAACCGGCGGACCTGGCCCGAAAGTACGTTTCGGAGATCCACGCCAACGAGCTCATGCTGCTCGCGTACTACATCGCCGCGGTCAACATTGAGACCACCTATCACGCCATCGCCGGCCACACCGACACCGCCGACTACGAGCCGTTCCCCGGCATCGTGCTCGCTGACACTTTCCAGATCCACGAACAAGGCGATGAGCTCGACCTCAAGGTCTTTCCCGCCAACAACGACCGCATCACCCGGCAGCTAGCCACCCCGATCAACGTCATCGTTGGCAACCCCCCGTACTCGGTGGGCCAGGGATCGGCGAATGACCTCAACGCCAATGTCAAGTACCCGCATCTCGATGCTCGCATCGGTTCGTCGTATGCGGCCCGCTCCACCGCGACCAACAAAAACAGCCTCTATGACTCCTACCTGCGGGCATTCCGCTGGGCCACCGACCGCATCGGAGACCAAGGTGTCGTCGCCTTCGTCTCCAACGGTGGCTGGATCGACGGCAACACCGCCGACGGCATCCGTCTGAGCCTCGCCGACGAATACAGCCACATCTACGTGTTCAACCTTCGCGGGAACATGCGCAAATCCAACTGGAAGGAAGAAGGCGGACAGATATTCGGTGCAGGCTCCCAAGCCACCATCGCGATCTGGATTGGGGTCAAGAACCCAGCCCATTCCGGTCCTTGCGCGATCTCCTACCGGGACATCGGCGACTACCTCACCCGAGAAGAGAAGCTCCGCATCATCGCCGATGCCAATCTGAGCAGCATCGACTGGACAAGTATCATCCCCAACTCCCATGGAGACTGGATCGGCCAACGCGACGACACCTTCGCAACCTGGCCCGCCATTGGCGCCAAGAAACGTGAGCCCGGCCAAGTAACCGTGTTCACCGCACACTCCCGCGGCCTCTCCACCGGCCGGGACGCCTGGTGCTACAACTACTCCCGCGAAGAGCTCGGCCACAACATCGAAAACCTGCTTGATCAGTACCGAACCGTCAAGACCGAGTTCGAGGAGCACAGCCGCGGCGCCTCCAAGCTCACCGACGAGAACCTCACCCGATACCTAGGAGACAACCCCCACCACACAGCGGGGGGCAAGATCAGCTGGAACCACTCCCTCAGACAGCAGGCCCTCCGAAGGACCCAACTCGAGTGGGGCGACGAGTTCGTCTATCGGTCGACCTACAGGCCCTTCAGCCCACAGTGGGCCTACGTCGATTCGCGATTGAACGACAGGCTCTACCAGCTCCGATCGATGTTCCCGACGCCCCACCACGCCAACGTCGGCTTCTACCAGGTCGGCAGTGGATCGGCTGTGCCGTTCAGTGTGCTGATGCTGAATTCCCTGCCAGACCTCCATGTCACCGGGGCCGGTAGCGGCGGTCAGTTCTTCCCCCGGTGGACCTATAAGAAGGTCGATGCGGCAGATGGCGGGTTCAATTTCGCCGACGACGCCGAGGTCGATGAGTACGGGTATCGCCGGGTCGACAACATCTCTGATGAGATCCTCGAGATCTACCGCGAGGCTGTGGGTCCCCAGGTGAGCAAGGACGACATCTTCTACTACGTCTACGGCCAGTTACATGACCCGTACTACCGGATCGACTATGCCGCTGATTTGAAGAAGATGTTGCCGCACATCCCGACCCCGGAGACCCGGGACCAGTTCGAGACGGTTGCTCGTGTAGGCCGATGGCTCGCAGACCTGCACATGAACTACGAGAAGGTCGAGCCGTACCCCGTGAAGGTCGAACTCAAAAAGGGTGCTTCTGCCGAGGACCGGGAGACCTGGCGGGTGTCGAAGATGAAGTGGGGCCGCATCCGCGATGAGGAGACCGGCAAGCTCGTCAACGACCCGACCACAATCATTTACAACTCGAAGGTGACGATCACTGGCATCCCACCCGAGGCCGACGACTACATGCTCGGCTCCCGCTCCGCGCTTGGCTGGGTCATCGATCGGTGGCAAGTCAAGACCGACAAACCCTCCGGCATCGTCAACGACCCCAACGACTGGTGCGACGAGCTCGGCGATCCGAAGTACATCGTCGACCTGATCGCCCGGGTCACCACCGTTGCCACCGAAACCACCAAACTCGTCGCCAGCCTCACCACCGAGGGCTCCCAGTGACGATCCCGGACTATCAGACCCTGATGCGCCCGGTCCTCGAGTACCTCGCCGACGGAGGCGAGCATCGATTGCGTGACCTCAAAGAAGCGATGGCCGACCAGTTCAACCTGACCGCCGAAGAGCGGGCCCAGATGACCCCGTCGGGGCGCTCACGTCTGATCTACAACCGAGTTGGCTGGGCCACCTCCTACCTGGCCCAGGCCGGGCTCATCCACCGCCCACGACGCGGCTACTCGATCATCACCGCCGAAGGACGCCGAGTCCTCACAGAGCACCCCGACCGTGTCGACCTGACCGTGCTCGAGCAATTCGAACCCTTCCGAGCCTTCCGCGACCGAGCCCGGAACCGAGACGACACGAAGACACCGCACCCCCCGGTCGACCTGGACGATACGACCGCCACCCCACAGGACCTCATCGACGCCGCAGTCCTGGAGAACCAAGCCACTCTTGAAACCGAACTCCTCGACAGAGCGCTCACCCTGTCCCCCACCGGGTTCGAAGACCTCGTCATCCGCCTGCTCGAGAAAATGGGCTACGGCAGAGCGGGCAACGTTGAGCGCACCAGCGCCAGCGGAGACGCCGGCGTCGACGGCATCATTAGCCAAGATCCCCTCGGCCTAGACCGCATCTACGTCCAAGCCAAGCGCTACGCCCTCGACCGCACCGTCGACCGCCCACGCATCTACGAATTCGCCGGCGCTCTCCTAGGCAAACAAGGCGACAGAGGCGTCTTCATCACCACCTCGTCGTTCACCCGCGGCGCCCTACTCGAAGCCGAACGCATCAACGCCCGCATCGAACTCATCGACGGAGCTCGCCTGGCACGCCTCCTGATCCAGTACGGCGTCGGCGTGCAGGAATCGCACACCGTAGTCTTACACCGCGTCGACGAGGACTTTTTCGAAGAGATCTGACTGATTTAGCGACAGTTCTCTCTTAATGCCCTAGGGTCGAAGCCCGTTTTGCGTCCAAAGCCTCACTGGGACAGCGCACTGCAGCGATATCTTACGGCAGACGAATCCACACGTGATTCAAATCAATTGGAAGGCCAGAAGCCCGTTCGTGGGAAGAACTAAACCACTCCCAGTCAGTATTTGAAACTGACAATCTAAGTTCGTGGCCTACTCCCATCAGATAGTGCGTTTTCACGTACCTGTTGACGCGGGAATGAAGACCTGGGCCGGCCTGATCCTGCACGTATCCGACCATAATGCCAAGACTTTCGTCTGTTTGGGACGCCCTTCGGAAAGCGC